>NZ_JBFUES010001108.1:0-2280 GCF_056403875.1 Bradyrhizobium sp. P2_E8 | reverse complement strand
GAACTCGCCCTCGCTGAAGAACAGCGTGCGCCAGCCGAGGATCAGCTGACGGTTGTCATAGGGAAAGCGCAGCTCGTGCGGCCTGTTCTTCTGGCTGACCGGCGGGATCGAGCGCAGATAGGCGAAAATCGCGTCGCTGTCGGCGCGCGTGACCTTTGTGTAGGACGCAAACGGCATCGCCGGATAGATCAGCCCGCCATCCGGGAAGCGGCCGTTGTGCATGGTCTTGTAGAAGTCGTCCGCGCTCCACTTGCCGATCCCGGTCTCCGGATCGGGCGTGATGTTGGAGGTGTAGAGCGTGCCGAACGGCGTCGGCATGGCGCGGCCGCCGGCGAACAGGCGGCCTTCCGGTGCGGTGTGGCACGCGGTGCAGTCGCCGGCGCGGGCGAGATACTCGCCGCGCGCGACGATATCACCGGTCTTGTCCTTGTCCTGCGCCTGCGCGGCCGTTGTGAACGCGGCGAGAGCGAGGAGCGTGATCGACAGTCTTGAGCCCATCATCCGCCTCGTCAGTTGGGCTGGCTGCCGCAGCCGAACGGCAGCGCATAGGTGCCTTTCGGCACGGGAGCCGGGTTCGCGGGCGCCGGCCGCGTCGCGAGCCAGGCTGCAACGGCGGTGACGTCGGCCTCGGTCAGATGGCCGGCGACGAGCTGCATGCAGTCGGGCGATCTGGCCGTGCGGGTGCCGTAGCGCCAGGCGCCGAGTTGAGCGCTGATGTAAGGCGCGCGCAAGCCGAGCAATCCTGGGATGCCGGCCTGCATCCCCGTCAGTCCTGGACCGTGGCAGCTCACACAGGCCGGAATGTTGCGGCCGGCATCGCCGCTCGTCGCAAGCTGCTCGCCCTGCGCCAGCACGTCCTTGCTGACCTCGCTCGGCGCCGGCTGCGGCAGCGGCGGATGCTCGCTGGCAAAGTACTCCGCCATCGCCTCCAGATACGGATCGGGCAGGAATTCCAGCAGATAGTTCATCGGCGGGTATTTGCGCCGGCCGCTGCGGAAGGCGAGGAGCTGGTTGTAGAGATAGCCGGCGGGTTTGCCGGCAAGCCGCGGGAAATAGACGTCGCTGGTGCCTTCGCCCTTGTTGCCGTGACAGGGCGTGCAGGCCTCGACCCGCGCCGCCATCGTATCCGGCGGCTGGTTGGCCGTTTGTGCGGCCGCAGCGTCAATGGCGGCCAGGATGGCAATGGCCAGAGCAGTGGTGCGAGCGAACAATTCGTCGCCCTCCAGAAGGCTGGGCCGGTTGATTCCGGACCACAACATAGAGCGGCATTATTGCGCCAGTATAGTCGCGCGCAAGTTCGGAAGGGAACGATGACGTTTGGTCGTGCTCTTGCACTGCATATAACGATCGGATTCGACAAGATTTGCGTGCTTTTTGAAAAGCAGCGCAGCATCGCGGTCTCCTGGCACCGCTCGCCCGAGCCTTGCCTTGTGCTTCCATTCGCCTCGACACCAAACACAGCTGCGTGCAAACGGCGTATATCGCTACTGTGAGGCTAACGGATATTGAGTGACCACAGGGATCGACCATGGACCACATCGCTCTGACGACTTTCAGGGAAATCGCGGACACCGATTTCGATGACGTGGCCGATGCGCTGATCGAGATGCAGGCTCACTATCGCGCCGTCTGCCCTGCACGGGACGTGATCATTGACGGGCTGAGGTCGAGGCCCGCCGGAGCGCGAATTCTGCTCGCTTGTGAGAACGATGAAATCGCAGGTCTTGCATGTTTCAGTGCCATCTATCCCGGACCGGGTTTGACGTCAGGCTTCTTCCTGAAGGAGCTCTACGTTCGTCACAACCGGCGCGGAGCTGGATTGGGAAAACGGCTGATGGCGCGACTGGCCGAAATCGCGCACCAGGAGGGGCACGATCGCATCGATTGGACTGCCGATGCGGATGACCTGCGGCTTCAGCACTTCTACGAGATGCTTGGTGGGCGGGCGCTACCGGAGAAGCGGTTCTTCCGGATCGCCGGCGCGAAGCTGAGAGAACTGGCCGAGATGTAGATGTGTAGGGTGGATTAGCGAAGCGTAATCCACCAATTCTGCCGCCGCGGAGACTGAAGAGGTGGATTACGCCATGCGAGCTGCGCTTCGCGCACCCGCAGGGCTAATCCACCCTACAAGATACGGCATCACCCCCGCGGCGAGCGCGGCGGCCTGCGCTTCGCCGCGTGCCTTCGCGGCGAGCGGGTCACACGCGGGCGCAGGCGGGTTGCGGCGGCGGCGCGGCGCGGCTTGGCCGCAACTTGCGGGCCGCGGGCAAGATCCATCAG
>NZ_JBFUES010001107.1:0-2295 GCF_056403875.1 Bradyrhizobium sp. P2_E8 | reverse complement strand
CCCCGCCAAGAACGACAGCGCCGACGCACCGACGAAGTCCGCGCCGACGCTGCTGCAACGACTGGGCCCCGGCCTCGTCACCGGGGCGGCGGACGACGATCCCTCCGGCATCGCCACCTATTCGCAGGCCGGCGCACAATTCGGCTACGGGCTGCTCTGGACGGTGTTTCTGACCACGCCGTTCATGATCGCCATTCAACTCGTCAGCGCGCAGATCGGCCGGGTTACCGGAAAAGGGCTTGCCGCCAACGTGATGCGGATCGCGCCGCGCTGGGCGGTGCTGGCGCTCGTCGGCCTGCTGGTCGCCGCGAACACCTTCAACATCGCCGCCGACATCGCCGCGATGGCCGAGGCGCTCTCGCTCGTCATCGGCGGTCTCAACCACGAGCACGCGCTGATCTTCGCGGCGGGCTCGACCCTGCTCCAGGTGTTCCTGCCCTATCGCCGCTATTCGCCGGTGCTGAAATTCCTCACCTTGGCGCTRTTCGCCTATGTCGCGACCGCCTTCACCGTGAAGATCCCGTGGAGCACGGCGTTGCTCGCCGCGGTGTGGCCGAAGGCGAATGTCAGCGCCGACTATTTCATGATGGTGGTCGCCGTGCTCGGCACCACCATCAGCCCCTATCTGTTCTTCTGGCAGGCCTCGCAGGAAGTCGAGGAGATGAACCAGGGCAAGCGCGACAAGCCGCTGCGCGAGGAGACGCGGCGCGGCGGCGATCCCGAGCTCGCGCGCATCAAGGCCGACACCACGCTCGGCATGCTGCTGTCGAACGGCATCGCATTCTTCATCATCCTGACCACGGCCTCCGTGCTGAACGCCAACGGCGTCACCCGCATCAGTTCGGCGACCGAAGCCGCCGAGGCGCTGCGGCCGCTCGCCGGCGACTTCACCTTCGCCTTGTTCGCGCTCGGCATCATCGGCACGGGCCTGCTCGCGATCCCGGTGCTGGCGGGCTCGGCCGCTTACGGGGTTGCGGAGATCTTCGGCTGGCGCGCCACGCTCGAGGCAAAGCCCGAGAAGGCGGTCGGCTTCTACACCATCATCGCGGCCGCGACCGCGATCGGCTTCGGCCTCGGCTTCACCGGCATCGACTCGATCCACATGCTGGTGTGGAGCGCCGTGCTCAACGGCATCGTCGCCGTTCCGATCATGGCGATGATGATGCTGATCGTCTCGAGCCGCACGATCATGGGCCGTTTCAGGGCCCGGTCGTGGCTGGTCGCGCTGGGCTGGCTCGGCACCGCGCTGATGGCGCTGGCCGTCCTCGCTCTGCTCGGCTCGTCGGCGATGGGCTGACTAGACTGGCGACAATGCCGCCGAAATCTGCGGTGCGACGACGAAGGCCGCAAACAGGGGCGGCACGATGATGAACCGCAAGAACCGGTCTATCGAAAGCAGATCATAGCTGTCCCCACCTGCTGCGGGCTTCACGCCGGTCCGTGGTTGGCTTAACAGTTGGCCAGGGTCGGGCCTGCGATTGGCCACAAGAAAAGAAGCCCGACCAGACGACAGGGAGCGACATGACCAAATCATCAAAAGCGACAAGCCTTGAAATCCTCGCCTGCGATGCCGGCTGGAGAAACTACCACTTCGTCAAGCTGACGACCGACGACGGCGTCGTCGGCTGGAGCGAGTTCGATGAAGGCTTTGGCTCACCCGGTGTTGGCGCGGCGATCCAGCGCCTGTCCACCCGCATCATCGGGCAGAATATCTTCCAGCATGAGCGCATCTACGCCGAGCTGTTCGCCGCCACGCGTCCCGCGGCCGGCGGGGTGGTGGCGCAAGCGCTCGGGGCGATCGAGAACGCCCTACTCGATGCCAAGGCGAAGTCTCTCGGCGTGCCCTGCTATGAGCTGCTCGGCGGCAAAATCCGCGACCGCGTCCGGGTGTATTGGTCGCATTGCGCGACGTGGCGGATCAATCATCCGTCCTGGTACAAGCCGCCGATCGAAAGCCTCGACGGCGTCAAGGCGATGGGCCGCGAGGTGCGCGAGAAGAAGTTCACCGCGCTCAAGACCAACATCTTCTCCTACGACGGCGGCAAGCCGACCGGCTGGCGGCCCGGCTTCGGCTCGCCCTTCGCACCCGAGATCAACGTCGATCGCAAGATCCTGCGCGACCTGCGCATGCATCTGGAAGCGATCCGCGACGGCGCGGGCCCCGACGTCGACATCCTGCTCGACTGCAACTTCAACGCCAAGACCGAGGGTTACCTGAAGATCCTGCGCACCATCGCGGACCTCGACATGTTCTGGATCGAGATCGATAGTTTCAATCCGGAGGCGCTCGGCTAC
>NZ_JBFUES010001106.1:0-2297 GCF_056403875.1 Bradyrhizobium sp. P2_E8 | reverse complement strand
AGCTTGCATTCAACCATGGCGGCGGCGGAAGCGCGGCATCGGCGCCGGGAAAGACCTTCGGCCAGGCCGCCTTGCAGATCGTCGCCGCCGACGTCTCGATGTCGCTCGACAACGTGCTCGCGGTCGCGGGAGCGGCGCGCGAGCATCCCTACATCCTCGCGTTCGGACTGTTGCTGTCGGTCGCGATGATGGGCGTCGCCGCCGATCTGCTCGGCCGGGTGTTGCAGAAGCAGCGCTGGATCGCCTATGTCGGTCTCGCCATCATCGTCTACGTCGCCTTCGAGATGATCTACCGCGGCTCGCTCGAGCTCGCGCCTGTCATCGCGAGTCTCTAAGACGACGCTTCCTGTGCGCAATCCGGAGTGACCAATGACGTCTGAACCCAAAGCGGCTTCGGCGGCGCCCGTGCCGCCGCCGGCGATCGGCCTGGTCGCCCAGCTGATCTTCGGCTCGCGCTGGCTGCAGGTGCCGCTCTATGTCGGCCTCATCATCGCACAGGGCGTCTACGTGCTGCTGTTCCTCAAGGAGCTCTGGCATCTGGTCGCGCACTCCTTTGACGCCAGCGAGCAGCAGATCATGCTGGTCGTGCTCGGACTGATCGACGTTGTCATGATCTCGAACCTGCTCGTGATGGTGATCGTCGGCGGCTACGAGACCTTCGTCTCGCGTCTGAACCTGAGCGGCCATCCGGACGAGCCGGAATGGCTCAGTCATGTCAACGCAAGCGTGCTCAAGATCAAGCTTGCGATGGCGATCATCGGCATCTCCTCGATCTCGCTGCTGCGGACCTTCATCGAGGCCGGAAATCTCGGCACCACGCGCAGCAATTTCACCGAGACCGGTGTGATGTGGCAGGTCTTGATCCACCTGACCTTCATCATCTCGGCGATCGGCATCGCCTGGGTCGATCGCCTCAGCGAGAGCGGTCACCGCAAGGAAGCGGGGCACGGCTGAGCGCGGCGCAGTGTATTTGACCGAAGCTGGCTCAGAGGTGCGGGCTCTCGTCCTTGAAATCACGGGCCTGCGCCAGCGTCCCGGACGGCATCTCGCCGAACGTCGCCTTGTAGAGTTTCGAGAATTCGCCCATGTGCCAGAAGCCGTTCGCGAGCGCCGCGGCCTTCACGGTCGTTTCGTTACCTCCGGTCAGTAGCTGGGTGCGGGTCGACCACAGCCGCTTCAGCCTGAGATGGTGCTGCAGGCTGACGCCATGCACGGCCTGTGTCGCGCTCTGGAGCGTGCGGACGGAGACGCCGAGCGCATCTGCGAGGTCGCCGCTGTAGAGCGGGATGCCGCCGGACAGCGTGGCCGCCTCGTCCAGCCGTGCGACCAGCTTGCGATGCTTGTCGTACGACCCGCGCCGGAGATGTCGAGCGTCGATGGGGGCAAGGGCGGCATCGAGCCCTGCGAGAAGCCTTTCCTGGATCGGCCGGTCGATGGCTTCGAATTGCCTGGGATCTTTGCAGCGCGAGGCCAGGCTGAACATGTCGAGAATGGCCGCGCGCACGCGCGCCATCGTGTCGTCGTTGAGGCGCGTGAATTCGAGCCCGGTGTCGTAGTCCGCCCAGCCGCGATGGCGCATGTCGGAGTTGAAGCGCAGCATCAGATAGGTGTTGGGGTGATGCTCGACCGCCTCGGTGGCGACCTTGCCGCGCACGACACCGATCATCGAGTTGTCGATCTCGCGCCCGTTGGTGGTGGAATGACAGGCGAGCGGGATGACGAGGCCGACGCCGTGGTCGGTGCCGACATTGGCCTCGAGGCGCCGCGCGAAGGTCCGCTGCAGCACGAACAGACCATCCTGGAGCGGCAGGATGGCGCGGTGCAGCGAGACCTCGCGCGGCTCGAGCGGCGTGCTGATGCCGCCGCCCAGCACCTCGCTCGGACGAAAGGACTCGAAATCGCTGTAGCGCTCGATGCTCAGGACTCGCGACGGCTTGAGCCAACGTACCGGCATCTCGGGATCCCAGTGACTTCAGGCGTTCGGCGTGTGCCGGCGCGTCCTCGATCTCGCGGGCGCGACATCGGCCGGGAATGCTGCCGGAGCAACCTTGCTTCAGGCAAGTCCGCAAGACCACGGGTCGCGTGGTCGCATCCACGCTGCGCCGGCTTGGCGGCGGCGCCGCGACGTCACGACGTCTGCGGATAGGCCGCGTTCTCGCGCCGCTCGCGCTCGCCCAGCTCGCGCACCAGCTCCTGGAGAAAGGATTCGATGAAGGCGGGCAGGGTGCGCTCGGCGCGAACATAGATGCCGAGGTCGGACCAGACCGGGCTGCCGGCGTTGTCGAGCGGCAGGAAGA
>NZ_JBFUES010001105.1:0-2297 GCF_056403875.1 Bradyrhizobium sp. P2_E8 | reverse complement strand
CGGCAGCACTAACTGCGAAACATTTTAGGCTTAAAGCAATTTGGCGCAATAGCGGATTTTGGGCATCCCATGCATTTTCCTGCGGCAAAGTGGGATTGGCGGCGCATCGGCCCGCGGGACCTACGCCCGGCGGCGACCAGCCGACCTCTGCGCCGACGCCTTGGTCTTGGCGAGGAGCCGCATCAGCTCGCGCACATCCTTCGGCGTCAGGTCGGCGAAGAGATCGGCGATCCAGGTCTCGTGTTCCGCCGCCATCCGGCGAAACTCGGCGCGCCCGAGCTTTGTCAGACGGATCACCTGGACGCGGCGGTCGGTCTCCGACGTGCGCCGGTCGAGATGGCCGGATTCCACCAGACGCTCGACGAGGCCGGTGACGTTGCCGTTGGAGACCATCATGCGCTTGGAGACATCGGACAGCGTCATGCCGTCAGGCGCCTTGTCGAGCTGTGCCATTAGATCGAAACGGGGCAGCGTGACGTCGAACCGCTGCCGCAGGCGGCCGCGGACCTCGCCCTCGATCAGGGTCGTGCAGGTAAGCATACGCAGCCACAGCCGAAGCTCTTCGGCGTGGTCCTCCGGAGTCTCGACGGCCTTGGTCTCGGAATCAAGCATCTGATGCAGTCATTGACGGCAGGCATTGGCGCCGGCACGGATTCCCCAACGTTTTGAGCTTCAAATAAATTGAGGCCGGCCGCAAGTCCAAAGCTGCAGCAATCGACCGCACGTCGATTTCTTTAGGCTTCAAATAATTGGCGCGCCGCTTGCATGCTCGCTGCCGCGCGAGATGGCGGCGTCTTGAGCTTTGCTTGCCGCGGCAGCCATCATCGGCTTAAGCTTGGATTGGAGTACGCGGCTTGCAGCGCAGGCCCTGATATCACGGGGGACAGATCATGAAGACGCAATTGACCTTGGCCGCAGCCGCCTTGCTGCTCGGCACCGCGATGAGCCCCGCCCTCGCCCAGGAGAAGATCAAGCTCGGCGTGATCGTGACCCTGTCGGGACCCGCCGCCGCGCTCGGCCAGCAGGTTCGCGACGGCTTTGCGCTCGCGGTGAAGGATCTCGGCAGCAAGATGGGCGGCCGCGATGTCGAGGTCGTGGTGGTCGACGACGAGCTCAAGCCGGACGCAGCGGTGACCAAGGTCAAGGGCCTTCTGGAACGCGACAAGGTCGACTTCGTGGTCGGGCCGATCTTCTCCAACATTCTCCAGGCGATCCACCGGCCCGTGACGGAATCGAAGGTGTTCCTGATCAGCCCCAATGCCGGCCCGTCGACTTTTGCCGGCAAGGACTGCAACCCGTTCTTCTATGTGACCTCGTATCAGAATGACCAGGTTCACGAGATCCTCGGCAAGGTCGCGCAGGATCGCGGCTACAAGCGCATGTACCTGATGGTGCCGAACTATCAGGCCGGCAAGGACTCGGTCGCCGGCTTCAAGCTCGACTACAAGGGCGAGATCGTCGAGGAATCCTACATGCCGCTGAACACGCTGGACTTCCAGCCGGAGCTTTCCAAGATTTCCTCGCAGAAGCCCGATGCGCTGTTCACGTTCATGCCGGGCGGTCTCGGGGTCAATCTCGTGAAGCAGTACCGGCAGGCCGGCCTTGCCGACAGCATTCCGGTGCTCTCGGCTTTCACGGTGGATGAATCGACCTTGCCGGCGCAGCAGGACGCGGCCGTCGGCATGTTCGGCGGTGCGAACTGGGCGCCCAATCTCGACAACCCCCAGAACAAGAAGTTCGTCGCTTCGTATGAGGCCGCCTACAACGGCGTCCCCGGCACCTACGCCTTCCAGGCCTATGACGCCGCGATGCTGATCGACAGCGCCATCAAGGCGGTGAAGGGCGACCTCTCGAACAAGGATGCCGTCGCGGCCGCACTGAAGAAGGCCGACTTCACCTCGCTGCGCGGCGCCTTCAAGTTCAACACCAACGGCTATCCGATCCAGGATTTCTATCTCACCAAGGTCGCCAAGCGTCCGGACGGCAAGTTCCAGACCGAGATCGTCCAGAAGGTCTTTGAGAATTACGGCGACCGCTATGCCAAGGACTGCAAGGCGGCAAACTAAGCCGCATCGCGTTACGGGAGGACTGCAATGAAGAGCGAAATAACCGGCATCACGCGGGCCAATGAGGGCATCCAGGGCATTTCCTGGAACATCCTCGGTCAGACCTATGTGCCGAAGAGCTACGCCGAGAACAGCTTCTCCTGGCACGCAACGCTGCCGCCGGGGACGTTCGTGCCGCCGCACATTCATCCCGACCAGGATGGTCTGTTCGTGCTGCAGTTCGTGCTGCAG
>NZ_JBFUES010001104.1:0-2298 GCF_056403875.1 Bradyrhizobium sp. P2_E8 | reverse complement strand
CGGGATCGGCGACCGCGATCACCTCGGCGTCCCAGGCTTTCAACAGCGTGCGCATGCCGTCGAGGATCGCCGCATCGTTCTCGATGCAGACGATCAGCGCGCCCGCGATCGGCGCGCGCGCCAGCGGCGTCGCGCTGGTCACGGCGGCGGTGAGGGTGATCGCCTTCGCCGTCGGCACCGTTACCGAGAAGACCGAGCCGCCGCCCACATTGGAGTCGATGGCGATGCCGTGGTTGAGCACGCGCGCCAGCCGTTCGACGATCGAGAGGCCAAGGCCGAGACCGCGCGCGATCCGCGCGCCCTGCTCGAGGCGGTGGAACTCCTTGAAGATCTCGCCGCGCTTGACCGTGGGGATGCCGACGCCGGTGTCGTAGACGCAGATCTTGAGCGAGGCGCCGCGGCGGCGGCAGCCGACCAGCACACGGCCGCGCGGGGTGTATTTGATCGCGTTGGAGATCAGGTTCTGGAGCAGGCGCCGCAGCAGGAGACGGTCCGACTCCACCGGCAGCGAGCAGGGCACGAAGGTGAGATCGAGGCCCTTGGCGCGCGCGATCGGAGCGAATTCGATCTCCAGCGAGCGCATCAGATCGGCCATCTTGAAGCTCGAGATCGAGGTCGCCATCGCGCCGGCGTCCAGCCGCGATATGTCGAGCAGCGCGCCGAGGATTTCCTCGATGGCCTGGAGCGATTCGTCGATGTTCTCGACCAGCCGCGTCTCCTCGCCGCTGTGCTGGCGTTCGACCAGGCTGGTGACATAGAGCCGCGCCGCATTCAGCGGCTGGAGAATGTCGTGACTGGCGGCGGCGAGGAACCGCGTCTTGGAGATGCTGGCGTCTTCCGCCGTGCTCTTGGCCAGCGCCAGCTCGGAGTTCAGCCGGGTCAGCTCTTCGGTGCGGTCGCGCACGCGCTTTTCCAGCGTCGCGTTGGCGCGCTCCAGCGCTTCGGCGGCCTCGAAGGTGGGCGTGACGTCGGTGAAGGTGATGACGAAGCCGCTGCCGGGCATGCGGTTGGTGAGCACCTCGATCACCATGTGGCGGTCCGGCAGGCGCTCGAGATAGGGCTCGCTGTCGATGGTATACGCGGCAAGCCGCCGCTCCAGCATGGCCTCGCGCTCGATCGGGTCGGCCGGATTGCTCACGTCCATGAATTCCAGGATTTCGCGAAGCGGCGTGCCGAACTGGATGAAATGCGGTGGCACGTTGAGGAGATCGCCGAATTGCCGGTTGGAGCAGATCAGTTGCAGGTCGTCGTCGAACACCGCGATGCCCTGGCGCACATGGTTGAGCGCGGTCTGGAGGATCTCGCGGTTGAAATGCAGCGCCGCATGGGAATCGTCGAGCAGTTTCAGCGCGGCTTTGGCGGAGACCGTCCGCTTGCGCAGCAGCAGCGACATCACGAGGCGCGAGGACGCAGCTCCAATCGAGGAGGCGATCAGGTGCTCGGCGTGCTGCAGCAACTCGAAATCGGCGGGCGCTGCCGGCTCGAGCCGCATATTGCGCCGCGCCGAGAAGGCCTCGAACGAATGCCGGGCGCGGTCCGGGCCGAGATATTGCGCCACCGTGGTCTGGATGTCCTGCACGGTGACGGTGGTGCGCCAGCGGCGGAAATTCGGGGAGATCGGCGCGAGCGTGTTTGGCACGAACAGATCGGCCTGCACCAGCTCGATGGACGAAGGCCGCCGTGCCAGCGACAGCAGCACATAGGTGAGGATGTTGAGCGACAGCGACCAGATGACGCCGTGCATCAGCGGCGGCAGGTCGGCGCCGAACAGCGCCTGCGGCCGCAACGCCTCGATCCCGAACGGGCCGTGCTGGAGCAGCAGGATGCCCGCGGTCGAGGAATCCATGAAGCTCGGAATGAACAGCGTGTAGAGCCACACCACGAAGCCGACCAGCATGCCGCCGATCGCGCCGCGCGCGGTCGCCCGCCGCCACAATAGCCCGCCGAAGAAGCTCGGCGCGAGCTGGGCGATGGCGGCAAAGGACAAGAGGCCGATCGCGACAAGCTGGGTGTTGCCGAGCGCGCGGTAGTAGAAATAGGCCATCACCATGATGGCGAAGATCGCGAGCCGGCGCGAGCGCAGCAGGAAGTCGCTGAAATCGGCGCCGCCGGTGCGTCCCTCCGGCCGCCGTTGCAGCACCAGGGGCACCACGAGGTCGTTCGAGACCATGATGGAGAGCGCGACGCATTCGACGATCACCATCGCGGTTGCCGCCGACAGGCCGCCGACGAAGATGGCGACGCTGAGCAGATCCGCGCCGCCCTCTATCGGCAGCGCCAGCACGTACATGTCGGGGT
>NZ_JBFUES010001103.1:0-2300 GCF_056403875.1 Bradyrhizobium sp. P2_E8 | reverse complement strand
CACCCAGCATGACGGAGAGCCCCGTCAGCGCCAGCGCGACGCTTAAGCCGCGACGTCGATCGGTCATGGTCTTCGTCATCGCTTGATCCCCTCTTGCCCCGATCCTTGCCCCGTTCCCCAAGCCGTCCCTCGGTCTCAGTCGATGATGAAGCCGAAATCGCCGCGGGCGCCGTCGATCGGATCGACGCGGCGCGCGATGCCATAGAGGCGGTTCATACGGCCGAGCAGCGCCGTCTGCGCATCCGAAGCCGGCGCGAAGCCGTCGTCGGGCCGCGACAATTCCTTCTGGGCGACCGCACGCACCACATAGGGCGTCACGATCACCATCAGCTCGGTCTCGTTGTTGACGAAGTCCTGGCTGCGGAACAGCGCGCCGATGATCGGCACCTGGTCGACGCCGGGCAGGCCGTTGATCGCCTGCTTGGTCTGCTGCTGGATCAGGCCGGCCATCGCCATCGAGCCGCCCGAGGGAATCTCGAGCGTGGTCTCGGCGCGGCGGGTCTGGATCGAGGGGATGGTGATCGAGCTGGTCTGGCCCGCGGACACCGCCTGCGTCACGGAGATGGCGTTCTGATTGGACAGCTCCGAGACTTCGGTCATCACGCGCAGGCTGATACGTCCCTCGCTGAGCACGACCGGCGTGAAGTTCAGGGAGATGCCGAACTTCTTGTAGGTGATCTGGGTGGTACAGACGTGGGTGACCGGATCGCAGGAATAGCCCGCAGGGATCGGGAATTCGCCGCCGGCGATGAAAGTGGCGGACTCGCCGGAGATCGCCGTCAGGCTCGGCTCGGCCAGCGTCCGCATCACGCCGGCGCTTTCCATCGCGCGCATCGTGGCGTTGACGGTGGCCACGCCTTTTGCCAGTCCGGTAAGGCCGAGCCCGTTGCTGGTTACGAGCGGGCCGCCAGAGACCGAGAACGGGTTGGAATTGTTGAAGTTCACGACCGCGGTGCCGGCATTCAGGCTGGCGCTGAGATCGACGCCCAATTGCTTGACGATGTCGCGGCGCACTTCGCCGACGACGACCTTGAGCATCACCTGGTCGCGGCCGCGCACGACGATGTTGTTGACCACCTTGTCGGAGCCGCCGACCAGCTTGGCGGCGACGTCGCCGGCCTGCTGCGCCTCGACCGGGCTCGACACCGAGCCGGTCAGCATCACGCTGTCGCCGACGCCTTCGATCTGCACGCCCGGCAGCGACTGGCGCAGCGCGGCACGCATGCCGTTGAGGTCGCGCTTCACGGCGATGTCGTAGGCGGCGACCTGCTGGCCGTCGGCGGTGAAGAACACGACGTTGGTCTGGCCGACCTGGCCGCCGATGATATAGGCGCGCTGGGCCGAGCGGATCACCGCGTTGGCGATCTTGGGATCGGCCACCAGCACGTCCTTGACCTCGCGGGGCAGGTCGATGACGACCGACTTGCCGACGCCGAGCGACAGGAAACGCGTCTTCGCCGGCGCGATCGTCCCGACCGACGCCACGCCGAGATCCGGCGCCTGCATCGGCGCCTGGTCGCCGACCGGCGTTTCGGCGGCGCCGACGAGGCTGGGCGCTGCGAGCAGCCCCAGCATCAACATCGCCCCCGTCCAGAACGTGCGTGCGCGATTCCCCCGAATGCGCAAGCCCGCCCGATCATCCCCGTAGTTCATTATGTCCCCATCACTTCTGTGACGTCAGTTGTCGCACCTGGACGCCGTAGCGGATCACGTTGACTCCGCCGGAACGCTTGATCGCCAAATCCTCGGCCGTGAGCTCGGCTGCGTTGGCATCGACGATGCTCCGCAGCGCAAGCTGGAGCGTGCCGCCCTGGCGCGCCGCGGCGAGCGTTGCGACCTGGTCCGGCTTGAGCTCGAGSGTRACGGTCTTGCCGASCACSGYRTTCTGGCCGTCCTTYTCCTTCGGCGCCTGGTCGATCGCGAGCACGCGGACATTGCTCAGGATGACCTCGGACAGGATGAGGTCGTTGCCCGCGGTCGTGCTGTTGGCGTCGGGATTCTTCAGGCGGCGGGTCAGGACGATGTCGACGCGGTCGTTSGGCAGGATGAAGCCGCCKGCKCCGGTCTCGGSYGAWATCTCGGTSGARAYSGCGCGCATGCCSGWSGGCAGRATYGCSGCCATGAAGCCGGAGCCTTCGGCCYTSACCAGYTTCTGSTCGCGGATCGGCTCGCCCTGCATCAACGGCACGCGTGCGATCGAGCCAGCGATCTGGGTCTGCGCCTCGGGCCTGCTGTCGCGGCGGATGAAAGCGCTGCTCGCGGTGGTCGACGGCCAGGGCTCGCGGTGGTCGACGGCCAGG
>NZ_JBFUES010001102.1:0-2305 GCF_056403875.1 Bradyrhizobium sp. P2_E8 | reverse complement strand
TCACCGTTCTTGAGGCGAAAGCTGGAGATCAGCTCGGCCGGGGATTCGGCCATCGCGGGCGCGGCTGCGAACAGGAGAAGGCCAGCGATCACGCTGCCAACCACACGATGCATCATCATCCCCCGAATGCCCATGACCTGCCGCCCGAATGATCCGATCGCTTCTCTATCGCCAATGTGGACGCTTCAAGGCGCATTGCGTCCGTCAGCCCGCGGGCAGGTCCGCCTCGAAATTGAAGCGGTCGCGCAGGTTCTTGCGCTGCTCCAGGATGTCCTTGAGGAAAGCGCGGTCCTGGTCGTTCTTCATCATCGGCTCGATCAGGTCGAGCTGGTTCATGGCGACCAGTTGCAGGATCTCGGTGCGCGGCTTGCCGCTGGTGTCGCGCGGCAATGCATGCACCACCTGGATGTGTTCCGGCGGCTTTGGACCCTTGGCGGCCGAAAGCTCGCTCCGAAGCTCGCCTTCAAGCGTGGCCAGATCGGCCTCGACGAAGGCATAGAGCCCAACGCCGGAGCGGCGGTCGGCAAAGGCAACGATCGCGGTGTCGCGCACGGCGGGATTCTTGCGGATCAGCTCCGCGAGCACAGGCGCGTCGTTGACGAGCCTGCGGCCGCCGCCCTCGCGGTCGGTGAAGTTGAACAGACCGCGCGTGATCGCCCGGTAGACCTTTTTGCCGGTGGCGAGCCACAGGCTCGCGGCGAAAGACTTCTTCGCCAGGATCTTGCGCTCGCGCGGCGTCAGCGCCTCGGGCGCGTAGGAACGCTTGTGCTTGAGCAGGTGCCGCAGGTCCTCATAGGCGAGGATGCGATAGAGCCGGCCGCGGCGTGCAAAGCAGGCGGCGAGCTGGAAGTCGGTCACATAGGCGTGGCCATCGCGGCCGACCAGCCAGTTCTGCTCCTTGGCAAGGTCGTTGTGGCAGATGCCGGCACGGCGGAGCCGGCGCAGCGCCGCCTTGGCCGAGCGGAAATAGGCGAGGTCGCCATGCGGTTTGGCCAGATGCAGCGCGACGCCGTCGACGAAGCCGCGCACCAGAGCCCGGCGTCCGGCCCACAGCAGTTCGGGACCGACATTCAGGCCCTTGGCGAGGGCGAGCGCATGCTTCTCGCGCGCGAACAGATGGCGGGCCAGCAGGAACGACCACCACGGCACCTCATCCAGCCGGCGCAGCACCGCATCGACCTCGCCGTTGCTGGCACGAAAGCGGCCGCGCTCGACGGTCGAGAACACGTCGCGCTTGAGCAGGACGCCCTCGGTCCATCGCRCCGAGAGCGTCGCGGCGTCGTCTTTAGGGAGGCTCATCGACAACTCACGCGGCTGCGGCGATGCGCAGGTGATCGGCGATCCAGCGATCGAGATCGGCGAGCGCCAGTGCACTCATCGCCTGCTTCTTGGCCACCGTCTTCTCGTTGCCGCGCAGGCGCGTGCCGTCGGGCTTCTTCGTCGGAGCGCTCGCAAGCGGCGGGAATAGGCCGAAATTGATGTTCATCGGCTGGAACGAGCGCGTGCCGGGCTCGATGGTCTCGATATGGCCGCCGGTGATGTGGCCGAGCAGCGATCCCAGCGCGGTCGTAGCAGGCGGGCTCGCCAGTGTCTCGCCACGGGCATCGGCCGCCGCGTAGAGACCGGCGATGAGGCCGACGCTGGCGGACTCCACGTAGCCCTCGCAGCCCGTCATCTGGCCGGCAAAGCGCAGCCGCGGCTGCGCGCGCAGCCGCAGCTGGCCGTCGAGCAGTTTGGGCGAGTTGAGGAAGGTGTTGCGATGCAGGCCGCCGAGGCGGGCGAATTCGGCCTTCTCCAGCCCGGGAATGGTGCGGAAGATGCGCTGCTGCTCGCCGTATTTCAGCTTCGTCTGGAAGCCGACGATGTTGTAGAGCGTGCCGAGCTTGTTGTCCTGGCGCAGCTGCACGATCGCGTAGGCTTTCGTCGCGGGATCGTGTGGATTGGTGAGGCCGACCGGCTTCATCGGACCATGGCGCAGCGTCTCGGGGCCGCGCTCCGCCATCACCTCGATCGGCAGGCAGCCGTCGAAATAGGGCGTGTTGGTCTCCCACTCCTTGAACTCGGTCTTCTCGCCGGCGATCAGCGCGGCGACGAAGCCGTCATACTGCTCCTTGGTCATCGGGCAGTTGATGTAGTCGGCGCCGTTGCCGCCGGGGCCGACCTTGTCGTAGCGCGACTGGAACCAGGCGACCGACATGTCGATGGATTCGCGATGCACGATCGGCGCGATCGCGTCGAAGAAGGCGAGTGCGTTCTCGTCGGTCAATTCGCGGATGGCGTCGGCAAGGGGCGCGGAGGTGAGGGG
>NZ_JBFUES010001101.1:0-2305 GCF_056403875.1 Bradyrhizobium sp. P2_E8 | reverse complement strand
GGCTGATAGACCGCGGCGATGCGATCACGGGAGACGATGTGGGCCCCGGTGACATTGATGCCGCGCAGCACGAATTGAGGCTTGGTGTCGCCGCCGGTGTTGGGCTGGCCGACCGTCGGTAGCTTGACCGGAGGCCGGCTCAGCGTTTCCCGCTCGGTTTGGTTTTCAAAGTATTTCTCAGGCTGGCGCGGATCAAAACCCGGCTGGTTCGCCTGTTGTGCGAATGATTGCGGAGCTCCCGTGAAAATAGGTGCCAACAGCACCAGCGCGGTAAGGAGGAACCGCTTCTCAACACGCGCCGCGAACCCGTCTCCGTAGTTTGACGGAGATTTGCTCATAGGGTGGTAAGGGTCCGTTAGTCGCATGATTTTTCTTAGTTTTTTATGGTCAATGATTGGTTAATGCGGCCGCTCGGCTCGCCAGTTCCCGCTAATTCTCTCTTGAGTGATTTCGGATACGCCTCAGGTCTGGCTGTAACGCGGACTGAGGATCGGCATGCTCGGCAGAATTGGAATGTGGTGCGCCTTCGCGGCGGTGCTGACCCTGGGAATGGCTTCCGGTGCGCTCGCTGCGGAGGATGGCGTCTGGTCAGTCAGCAAAGCCGCAGGCGAGGTCTGGGTCGCCACCAACGGCGCGCAGCAAGTGTCGTTGAATCAGCAAGACGCGCTCAAGCCCGGCGACACCATTCGCACCGGACGTAACGGGCGCGTGCTGCTTGTCCGTGGCGAGGAAACGATCCTGATCTCTCCCAACTCGGTGGTCGGCTTGCCGGCCGAGACGAAGGAGGGTCTCTCGACCACCATCATCCAGCAAGCAGGTTCGATCCTGCTCGAGGTGGAGAAGCGCAACGTCAAGCATTTCGAGGTCGAGACGCCCTATCTCGCCGCCGTGGTCAAGGGAACGCAGTTCAGCGTCACCGTGAATGCGGGCAGCACCCGGGTCGGCGTGCTCCGCGGCCAGGTCGAAGTCTCCGACTTCAAGACGGGACAGATCGCTCAGGTCATGCCCGGACAAGCGGCCACCGCCTTCGAGCATGGCAAGCCCGGCCTCAGCCTGAGCGGTGCGGGGACGTTCAACCCGATCGAACATGGCAAGCCGCGGGCCTCGACGATCGAGCGAATTCCCGTGCCGAAATCGGGACTGTCGGCGCCGCGCAATGCGGCGAGCGGCCATGCGATCCATGCGCTCGGTCCGATCGACAAGGGGACCAAGGCAAACGGTGCACCGAAGCCATCGCACCTGACGGCCGGAGGTCAGCCACCCAGGGCCGGTGTCGTGCGCATCTCGAGCTCGCTCGGCGAGGTCAGGCTGAACGTCCATAAGGTCACGCACGGGCTCGCCCACGACGCAATTGCACCGGGGCGCGTGCGCAACGCGAACACCGGTACCGAGACGGTCTGGAGCGATACGAAGGCGAGCACGACGACCACGGCTGCCAACAGCTCCGTGAGCAGCAGCGCATCTGCGGCCGGTGCCACATCCTCGTCGTCAAGTGCGACGACGACCGTTGCGATCACCGCTGGGGCGACCAACGATGCGTTCGGAGGAAGCTCCGGAAAGGGCGGCAACGGGAATAGCAAGGACAGCAACGGTCACGACAACAACGGTGCCACCGGTAACGGCAAAGGCAACAACGGCGGCGGTAACGGCAGCCACGGCCACGGAAATGCCTACGGTCACAACAGACACTAAGGCGATTTCCTAGGGGATGAGGGGGGCGCACTCGCCGAGGCGGGTGTGCAGGAGGATCGGGTGAAACGCTACAGGCCGCATATTCTTGTCGTGATCGCGCTGGCGGTCGTGCTGTCCACGGGATGGCATGGTGCGCTTCGCAACGCGCTCACCGATTTGCGATTCGCCTGGCAATCGCGTGCCGCCAGCGGCAATGTCGTCGTGGTGGCCATCGACGCGCCCTCGATCGACCAGATCGGGGTATGGCCCTGGCCGCGCCGGCTCCACGCGGAGCTGTTGCACAAACTCGAAAGTGCCGGTGCGCAGGACGTGGCCTTCGATGTCGATTTCAGCACGCCGTCGGATCCGGCCTCCGACGAGGCGTTCGTCAAGGCGCTTCGAGAGGTCGGCGGCTCGACGATCCTGCCGTCCTTCAGGCAGCCGGCGCCCAATGGTGGCGCGGCTCACATCAATCGCCCCCTGAAGCCGTTCAGCAACCAGTCGTGGCCCGCCGTCGTCAATGTCGCGGTTGAATCCGACGGGCTCGTTCGCCGTTATCCGGTCGGCGAGAAGCTTGGCGACGCGTTGATGCCGTCGATGGCCGTCGTGCTGGCTGGGCAGGACGCCGGTCGGC
>NZ_JBFUES010001100.1:0-2305 GCF_056403875.1 Bradyrhizobium sp. P2_E8 | reverse complement strand
GTTCATGGCAACCGATCGCGGATTTGCGAAGCTGCGGCGCGTATCTCAATCGCGGGCCGGCGAGGGATAGCGTTCAGCCAAGAGTTTGAGAAAGGTATTCAAGGCCGGGTTTTCGTTATCCGCGCGCCAATGTGCAGAGAAACCTATGCGGCTCGATCCCGTTCCATCTCGCAATTCGCGGTAAACCAGACCAGCAAGGTTCGCGCCAGTATCCGATTCCATTACGAGGCTGATCCCAAGTTTCATGCTGATGAGGCTCTCGATGATACCCCGGCTGACCTCGTGTCGCTCGATCTTGGGCCGATCTTCCGGAGATGCAAGCTTTGATATCAAGAGATCCTCGAGTGCGCGGCTTGGGTCGTGCTGGCTCAGGAGTACTGTCTCGTCGCGCAGATCGGTCCAGTAAATCACGTCGCGTGCCGCAAACAGATGGTCTTCGGGCAAGGCGACAAGTATGCGTTCGCTCCAAACTCCGAGGGCTTTATTGCTCAGCGATGGCGCTTCTCCAGTGACGATAAGTACATCAACTGTACCGCTTCTGAGGGCGTTCATCAGAGGGATGCGAGGTCGTTCAACCGTCGCTATTTCGATTTGCGGAAACCGCTTCTTAAAATCGATTAGGGTAGCCCGAAGATTGCCTGCCGAAATGGAGGTACAGAAGCCGACCGAGATCCGGCCGGTCTCACCCCGGCCATTAGACCTCCCTGTTGCGACAAGTGCGTCGACCTGCTCCAGGACCATTCTCGCTATGCGCAGAGCGCTCCGCCCAGCAAGCGTAGGCTTCACCCCTCCGCTTGAGCGCTCAAATAACATCACCCCGATCACATGCTCAAGCTGACCAATGGAGCGGCTCAATACCGAATGTCGAACGGAAAGTAAGTCAGCCGCTCGCCGGAGGCTTCCACAGTCGCTAGCGACTACCGCGAATCGGAGGTGCTGCAAGTTTATAGCGAATGTCTTCGCGGCATAATGCTTATCACTTGTTTCGTCGATCGCCGCCATGTCCGAATACTCGGTAATTTAGCCGGATACTTGCGCGTCCCCGCTCGTGACGGGGACGTCGCGTTCCAAAAGCTTCGCCGGGAAGTCGCGTCTCAGGCTGCGGCCGACATGACTGGTGTCCAAAGGACAGGTCCAGGGAGGCTGCCCGCCTCGCGCATCTTTGCCAGCGTTTCACCTGAGATCTCGAGGTAGCCCGCAACGGCAAGTGTATTTCCGAGTTTGCAGGGCTCGCCAATGCGCTCCAAAGTCCAACCGGCGCGCCGAAGGATTCGCTCCATTCGAGCGTCCGTCACGGTAACGATGGCCGCAAGTCGTCGCGAAAGGCCGAATTCGATCATGCCCGCAAACAGCTCGTAGGTGGCGCAAGCGATGCCATGATTTCCTCTGGGTGAGTCCCCTGCAACGTCCAGGGCAAATCTGCTGCTTTCCCATATTGAGGCACTTGATGGTGCCGCCTGACCCGTCAGTAGTATAGGGAACGTATCACGAAGCATGACAGGACCGGTCGACGGCAGCAATCGAACGGACCCTTGTACGCGGCCGTCGTCGGCGAGCTGTACGAGGTACGCCGGGCTAAGTCCGTCAAATTCATCCACTTCCGTATCGGCACTGATGTGGACATCCCAGTCGAGTCGCTCTTTGAAAACCCGATATCGAAGTTGGTGCATCCCGATGAGGGTGCGTGCAAAGTCACCGTAGCACAGTGCCGTAATCAGCTGAATCATGATCGTCTCCAAGCAAGGTCATCTCGCCGTATGGAAGCCGATCCATGATTGAGTGGCACCCCCCGTAGCTACCGGGGGCACCGATCTCAATTTTGCTTTTCTTCCTTGGCAGCCGCCAAACACACGGCCGCTTGTATTACTGTCCGTACCCCTAGCTTTACCTTCGTGCTTTCAAGGTAAGAGGCCACTGTGTATCGCGATATGCCAAGAATGCGTCCGATCTCCCAAGCAGACTTTCCTTGGGCCGCCCACTCAATGCACTCGAATTCACGGGGGGACAGGGATACACCCTGGATCGCTCGATCAGTACAGAGTTTCCGCCGAGCGTGAGCGTGAAAATAGAGTGCCATGAGTTGTAGCACCCGCGCGTGCTCGCCTACGCAGCGTTCAAAGGACGGTCGACGTTCGTCGACCGCGAACGTGACCGCGGCAATTGGACCGGAATTGTTGTGGATCGGCACTGTGAATCCATGACGGATTCCAAACCTGGCTGCTTCAGCCAGCAAATCTTGCTGTTGTTTCGACGATGCAGTGTGCTCGATTCCGGGTCCCCAATTGAACGGTTCAGGTTGGCCAAG
>NZ_JBFUES010001099.1:0-2306 GCF_056403875.1 Bradyrhizobium sp. P2_E8 | reverse complement strand
GCCGACGCCTGTTTACCGCGAGGTCGAGCGCACCGGCCCGCATCACGATCCGCAGTTCCGCGTCGCGGTGGACCTGCCGGGACTGGCGCCGGCTGAAGGCATCGGTGGCAGCAAGCGCGCGGCAGAGAAGGTGGCGGCCTCAGTGATGATCGAACGTGAAGGTGTTGGCGGCGGCAATGACGGTTGAAGCAAGCGGCGAGGCGCCCGCCGCGACGCGCTGCGGCTTCGTTGCGCTCATTGGCGCACCGAATGTCGGCAAGTCCACGCTGGTCAACGCGCTGGTCGGCGCCAAGGTCACGATCGTCTCGCGCAAGGTGCAGACAACGCGCGCGCTGATCCGCGGCATCGTGATCGAGAACAATGCGCAGATCATCCTGGTCGACACACCCGGCATCTTCTCGCCCAAGCGCAGGCTGGACCGCGCCATGGTCTCGACCGCCTGGAGCGGGGCGCATGACGCCGATCTCGTCTGCGTGCTGCTGGATGCCAAGACCGGCATCGACGAGGAGGCCGAGGCGATCCTCGCCAAGGCGGCCAGCGTCAATCACGAGAAGATCCTGGTGATCAACAAGGTCGACCTGGTCCAGCGCGAGAAGCTGCTGGCGCTGGCGCAGGCCGCCAACGAGCGCATGCCGTTCGCCAAGACCTTCATGATCGCGGCGATCTCCGGCGACGGCGTCGACGACATCCGCTCTACGCTGGCCGAGATGGTGCCGCCGGGGCCGTTCCTCTATCCCGAGGACCAGATGTCGGACGCGCCGATGCGGCACCTGGCGGCCGAGATCACGCGCGAGAAGATCTATCGCAAGCTGCACCAGGAATTGCCCTACCAGTCCACGGTCGAGACCGACAAGTGGGAGGAGCGCAAGGACAAGTCGGTGCGGATCGAGCAGACGATCTTCGTCGAGCGCGAAAGCCAGCGCAAGATCGTGCTCGGCAAGGGCGGCGCCACCATCAAGTCGATCGGCGCGGACTCGCGCAAGGAGATTAGTGAGATCCTCGGCGTGCCGGTGCACCTGTTCCTGTTCGTCAAGGTGCGCGAGAACTGGGGCGACGATCCCGATCGCTATCGCGAGATGGGCCTGGAATTTCCCAAAGAATAAGCAAGAACAGATCGGTATCCGATGAGCGTGCCCACGAACGTCCGGCGCTTCGAAGCGCTGCTCTATGCGTCGTTGATGCTGGATGCGCTGTCGGTGGCGGTGCAGGACCGCACGCCCAATGCCGAGATGACCGAGCAGATGATCATGACGGCGACGCTGCTCGCCGGCGGCATGATCCTGCTGCTGGTCTATTTCGTCTGGCTGGCGGCGCGTTGGCGGAAGAACTGGCCGCGCTGGGTGCTGGCGGCAGCCCTGGTGCTGTCGGTGATCTCGCTCGGCCAGATCATCGGCGAGAAGGGCATGGAGCTCGACAGCGCCATCGAGATCGTGTCCTGCGTGCTGACCACGATGGGCCTGTATTTCTCCTTCAGCGGCGACGCGCAGGGCTGGTTCAACGCGTGAGGTTTTTCGCGGTGCCGTAGGGTCGGCCAAGGCGCGCCCTTGCGCGCCGTGCCCACCACGATCGCGGGGGATCAAAATTGGTGGGCACGCTTCGCTTTGCCCACCCTACGGTCGCTCGAAATGCTAGACTTCCTTAAATGGAATGGACCGACGAAGGCATCGTGCTGGGGGTGCGGCGGCATGGCGAGAGCAGCGCCATCGTCGAGCTGCTGACGCGCGAACACGGCCGCCATCTCGGTCTCGTCCGCGGCGGTGCCGGCTCGCGGATGCGGCCCTTGCTGCAACCGGGCAACAGCGTCAGCGCGGTGTGGCGGGCGCGGCTCGACGAGCATCTCGGTACCTACGCGGTCGAGGGCCTGAAGCTGCGTGCGGCCACGCTGCTGACATCGTCCCACGGCGTCTACGGCGTCACCCATCTCGCCTCGATTGCGCGGCTCCTTCCCGAGCGCGATCCGCACGAGGAGATCTTTGCGCTGCTCGGACATTCGCTCGACGATTTCGACGACATCGGCAGCGCCGCCGTCCACGTGATCCATTTCGAGCTGGCGATGCTCGCCGAGCTCGGCTTCGGGCTCGCGCTGGACAATTGCGCGGTGACCGGGGAGACCACGGACCTGATCTACGTTTCGCCGAAATCCGGCGGCGCGGTGTCGCGCGGCGCGGGCGAGCCATGGCGCGACCGGCTGCTGCGCCTGCCGCCGTTCCTGCGCCAGGGCGAAACCGCGAGCGAACTCACCGACCAGGATCTCCAGGACGGTTTTCGGCTGACCGGATTGTTCCTGCTGCGCCACGTGCTGGAGC
>NZ_JBFUES010001098.1:0-2306 GCF_056403875.1 Bradyrhizobium sp. P2_E8 | reverse complement strand
ACGAGACGTTGACGATATGCGCCTCGTCCCTCGTCTTCAGGTGCGGCAGGAAGGCGCGGGTGCCGCGCACCACGCCCCAGAAATTGATGTCGAACAGCCACTCCAACTGCGCCTGGTCGATTTCCTCGAAGGTGCCCAGCAGCGCCACGCCGGCATTGTTGACGACGATGCCGAGTGACGGATGCGCCGCGGTCGCTTCGCTGGCGAACTGCGCGATGTCGCCGGGCTCGCTAACGTCGACGCGATGCACGCTGACCTTGCGTGCCTTGTCGCTTCGTCCGCCGATCTCGGCGGCGAGCGCCTTCAGCCCGGCCTCGTCGCGATCGGCGAGCGCAAGGTCGCAGCCGCGCCGGGCGAGTTCGATGGCGAGTGCGCGGCCAATGCCGCTCGCAGCCCCCGTGATGGCGGCGGCGCCGCGAATCGCAGTCATGGATCCCCCCTCAATCTCCGATTTTGGAACTATGATTTACATTTTTTCAGAATGGAACCGAACCGTATTCGAGTTGGCTCCTTAACGTAAGTTACTCGGACGCAGACAGGCAGCATTGGGAGCCGCCGATGGGACAATCAAGACCATTCACTGCAACGGCACTCATCGTTGAAGACGACCCCATGCAGAGAGAGATGCTCAGTCTCCTGCTGGAAGAGAGCGGCTATCAGGTCATCCAGTGCGAGAGCGCCGAAGCGGCCGAGCGCGTGCTCGAGAAGAGCGCAGGCGCAATTTGCCTGATGCTGACCGACGTGCAGCTTGCCGGCCGCATGAACGGCGTCGAGCTCGCCCATGTCGCCAAGGGACGCAATCCCAAGCTCGACATCGTCGTCACCTCCGGCCGCCCCTTGAAGCAGCCCTTGCCCGACGGTGCCAAATTCTGGGCCAAGCCCTGGGCGCCCCTCGACGTGCTGCGCGAGGCCGAGATCGCGCAGCTGGCCTGACGGTGACGGTGTCAGAAGTGTTTTGCTTGCAGGGCTGGCCTGTTCTCAACCCGTCATCCTGATGGCTGATCCCGGGGCGCCGCTTTCTTGCCGTGAGGCGGGGTGATAGGGTCCGCTCATGACCTGGTCCTTCCTGCTCACCTCGCTGATCGTCGTCGCCTCGCCCGGCACCGGCGTGCTCTACACGCTGGCCGCAGCGCTCACTCGCGGCCCGCGAGCCAGCGTCGCCGCCGCCTTCGGCTGCACGCTCGGGATCGTGCCGCACATGATTGCAGCCATGCTGGGACTTGCCGCCGTGCTCCACACCAGCGCGCTCGCCTTCGCCGCGCTGAAATGGTGCGGCGTTCTCTATCTGCTCTACATGTCCTGGCAGGCGCTGCGCGAGCGAGGTGCGCTGGCGGTGGAGGGCGAGATCAGGGAGCGGTCGAGCGGCCGGGTCATCGTCACCGGCTTCCTGATCAACATCCTCAATCCAAAACTGTCGATCTTCTTCCTCGCCTTCCTGCCGCAGTTCATCGCGGCGGACGAGGCCCATGTGCTGGCGCGGATGCTGGAATTGAGCGGCGCCTTCATGGCGATGACCTTTGCGGTGTTCGTTGTCTACGGCCTCTGCGCCGCATCCGTGCGCGAGCGCGTCATCTCCCGCCCCGCGGTGATGACCTGGCTGCGCCGCAGCTTTGCCGCGGGATTTGCCGCGCTTGGTGCCAAGCTGGCGTTTGCGGAAAGGTAGGCGCTTTCTTCTTTACCTCTCCCGCCTGCGGGGAGAGGTCGCATCCCATCGAAGATGGGATGCGGGTGAGGGGGTACAGGTCTCTCGACAACCTCACTTGCGGAAGCGCCCCTCACCCCACCCTCTCCCCGCGAAGAGCGGGGCGAGGGARCGAGAGAGCGGGGCCACCCAATAAAAAAGCGGGCCTAGGGCCCGCCATCTCTACTCTCTCAACCTTACCCGACGCCCGGGCAGAGCGAGGCTCCACCCGGGCAAAGAACATGCTGGCTACTTCTTCTTCGCGGCCTTCTTGGCCTTTTTCTTCGTCGCCTTCTTCGCCTTCTTCGCTTTCTTAGCCATAGTATCCTCTCAAGGGTTAATGGTGGAACGCGACACGAGGGATGCTCGGCGGAGGGCCAGCCTCGCAACATCCTCGACGACAAACTCAGCAGATTCGCAGGTCTCTGCCCCGCGCCGTCATATCTGTGTCATCACGTTATCCACAGCTCAGATGCGTTTTCGGGTGCTTTTTGCCCGCGAATCCGCTCCGCGCGGATCGCGATGCGACCGCACGAGGTCGACGGCAACATGCCTAACGATCTGACAATCCGCGCGCCGTTCATGAATCCAAAACCAAAGGCGCGCATTGGAGGATCGCAGTGAG
>NZ_JBFUES010001097.1:0-2308 GCF_056403875.1 Bradyrhizobium sp. P2_E8 | reverse complement strand
GTCCCAGGGCAGCGCCCTGATCCAGCCGAACAGGCCGCGCCCGCCGCGCAGCCGCGCGGCGATTTCGACCGAGGCGCAGATCGTGAACACGGTCAGCAGCGTCGGCAGCGCGACCAGCGCGGTGAAGGCCGAATGGATGAACTTGAAGCCGGCGCCGACTTGCGGATCGGCGAAGGTGTGGTGCATGCCGATCGGCATCGCCACCACCAGGAACAGGATGAACGAGATCCGCGCCATGGTGTCGGAATAGACCCGGCCGCCGATCGCGCGCGGCACGATGGTGTAATAGGCGATGTAGGTCGGCATCAGCCAGAAATAGACGATGGCGTGCAGCGTCCAGGAGAAGAAGACACGGGCAAGACCGGCGTCGATCGTCGCCTTCAGCCCCGCCGCAACCGGAATGATCTGGAGCAGCAGCTCGAGCGCCGCGCCGACCGCGGTCCACGCCCACAAATAGGAGCCGGCGACATTGGCGAACATGGCGAGCGGCACCGGCGCGCCGGGATGGGCCTTTCGCCAGACGCGCAGATTGACCGCCATCAGCGCGACCCAGACCCACGAGCCGACCACGACCAGGACGACGCCGAGATAGTAGAAGACGTTGCCGATCAGCGGCGGATAGAACGTGTAGAGCACCGAGGCGCGCCCGAGCGCGATCGGGATCACGGCCATGATGCTGCCGGCAACGATCAGCCAGAATCCGGCCCAGGCCCAGCGCACGCCGACCAGGCGCTGCTCCAGCGCGGACTCGCTGATGGCGTAGCCAAAGCCCATCGCGACCAGGGTCGGGAACACGTAGCCCATCACCGTGCCGTGCGCGGTCAGCGAGCGATAATAGAGCTCGGGGTTGGAGAGCCAGGTGCCGATCGGGCTGCGGATGAACATCTGCCAGGCGCCGAGCGTGAGCGCGACGCCGAACACGGCGAAGGCGAACCAGAAATGGGCGAGGATGAGCTTCCTATTGGCCAACACAGCTCAGCCTCCCGCCGCCCTTCGCACGATTGGCAAAGTCGGTCTTGTCGATCACCTGGACCTTGCCCCACATGCCCTCGTGGCCAAAGGAGCAGAACTCCTGGCAGGGCATCAGATAGTCGCCGGTCCTGGTAAAGCGCATCAGCTGCTCGGAGATGTATCCCGGCACCAGCATGGTGTTGACGTTGGTGCCCTGGATCAGGATGCCGTGCACGACGTCGGCGCTGGTGGCGCGGAGCGTGATCGGCGTATCCACGGGCACCACGATGCAGGCCGGCGTGAAGGAATATTGCTGGCCGATCGCGCGTACCGTGACGTTGCCGTTGGCCTCGAGCACGCTGCCGAGATTGCTTTCGACGAATTCGCCCGAAAGATGAATGCGCGAGGGATCGGTGGTCTCGACGCGCGGCTGCGGCATGGTTGCGCGATGGATGCCGGCGAACGCCGCCAGCAGCGCCATGCCAACGATGATGATCACGGCAATAGTCGCCCAGCGCCGCTCGACGCGGGCTGCGACCTCGGCGCTGCCATGGGTGTCCTCTGCGCTCATTGCAGCGATCCGCGCGGCAGGAAGACGAACAGATAGAAGGCGAGCCACATCGCGACGACGCAGGCCGTGGCGATACCGGCGAGCACGATCGCGCCGGACGGGCCTTGCGCGACGACCTCCTCGACGGCCTGGTCGGCGGCGGCTGGGCTGGTCGGCGGATCGGAATTGATCATGACGGACCTCTGGCGTCCTCAGTTCAGCGGTGCGGAGCGCAGCTCGTTGGCCTCGCGGGCCGAGACCGGCGTGCCGCGATTGCCCCAGGCGGTGCGGATGTAGGAGACGACGGCGGCGACCTCGTTGTCGGAGAGCAGGCCGGCGAACGGCGGCATCCCATATGGCATCGGATTGCCCTTGGTGCCCGGCGGATAGCCGCCGTTGAGCACCATGCGGATCGGGTTGACCGCCGACTGCATCTCGATCGACTGGTTGTTGGCGAGCGGCGGCCAGTGCGGCGGCTTGCCTTCGCCCTGCGTGCCGTGACAGCTCGCGCAGTTCTTGTCGTAGACGGTCTTGCCGAGGCTGATCAGCAGGCTGCTCTCTGTGGTCGGCAGCGCCGAGCTCGCCGCCGGCGGAGGGGAAGGCTCCGAGATGCCCTTGAGGTACACCGCCATAGCCTTGGTGTCCGCGTCATCAAGATATTGCAGGCTGTTGTGCACGACTTCGGCCATCGGGCCGTAGACGACACCGCGCGCCGAAACGCCGGTCTGGAGCAGATCGGTGATGTCCTTGATGCTCCAGTCGCCGAGACCTGCCTCGCGGTTGGACGTGAGCGAGGGTGCGTACCAG
>NZ_JBFUES010001096.1:0-2311 GCF_056403875.1 Bradyrhizobium sp. P2_E8 | reverse complement strand
TCCTTCCTCAGCGCCTCCTGCACCTGCGGCCGCGCTGCGACGCGGGTCTGGTAGGCAGTGAGGTTGGGCATCGCCGAAAGGTCGAATTTCATCCGGTCGCCCCAGGTCAGCATCGTGAAGAGATAGCCGTCGGCAACCGTGAACTGCTTGCCCATCAGGTAGTCGCGGCCGGCGAGCTGGCTGTCGATGTATTTCAGCTTGCCCATGACGCGGTCCTTGAAGAACGCCTTGGCCTCGTCGTTCAGCGCCGGTGCGAACAGCGGACCGAAGCTCTTGTGCACCTCCGAGGTGAGGAAGTTCAGCCATTCGAGCAGTTTGTAGCGCTCGGCACTGCCGTGGGCGGGCGCCAGCGCCTTGGCAGTAGCCTGATCGGCGATCATCTGGACAATCACCGGGCCTTCGGTCACGATCTCACCGCTGTCGAGGCCCAGCGCAGGGACCTGACCCTTGGGGTTCAGCTTCAGATAATCCTCACCATTTTCGAGCTTCTTGGCCCGGATATCGACCTTGACCAGCTCGTAGGGCAGGCCGGCCTCGAGGAGCGCGATGTGGGGGGACAGGGAGCAGGCGCCGGGCGAGTAATAGAGTTTCATGGAATTTCCTCCTCTTGTTGCTTGGCTTGGGCGAATGAACGCCTACATGCACTTGCATGCAATAGTCAAGATTGATGCAGGTGCATCGAGTGGGGTAAGAGACGGGCGACGAGTTTGAGTGGGATCATGAAACGCAAACCATCGACCGAGGCAACCGCCGCCTGGATCCGCCTGATGCGGGTGCAGAGCCGCGTCCTCGACTGCGTCGAGCAGGACCTGAAGAAGTCGGGGTTCCCGCCGCTGGCCTGGTATGACGCGCTGCTCGAACTGTCGCGCGCGCCCTCCGGCGAGTTGCGGCCTGTGGAACTCGAACGGCAGATGCTGATCCCGCAATACTCCACCTCGCGCCTGATCGACCGCCTGGTCGACGAGGGGCTCGCCTCGCGGCGCGAATGCAAGATCGACAAGCGCGGACARTTCGTCGAGATCACCGAAGCCGGCCGCGAGTTGYAGAAGCGGATGTGGAGTGCCTATTCCGCTGCGATCGAGAAATATGTCGGTTCGAAATTGTCCGATGCCGATGCCGTCAAGCTCAGCGGCCTGCTCGACCGGCTGGGCTGCTCGTGTGGCGAGATGAAGCTGCCGCCCGCCGCCAACGTCAACGAAAGCACGCCGTCGCGATGATCGCGCGGCAAACCAGCACGTCTGCGCGCCCGGTCGGTTCGCGGACCATCCCGTCACCCGCGCATTCGGTCGAAGCGCTTTTGATTAGAGTTTGATATGGCGCGAGACCAGATCGATATGACGCCGTTGCAGTCGCGCGACGAGCTCGTTGCGTGGTTCGAGGAGGGCTGCAAGAACCCGTCCGAATTCCGCTTGGGCACCGAGCACGAGAAGACGCCGTTCACGCTCGAAGGGCACCGTCCGGTGCCTTACGAAGGCGCGCGCGGCATTGGCGCGCTGCTCGAGGGCATGAAGCTCCTGCTCGGCTGGGAGCCGATCATGGAGAAGGGCAACATCATCGGCCTCTACGACGTCACCGGCGGCGGCGCGATCTCGCTCGAGCCGGGCGGACAGTTCGAGCTTTCCGGTGCGCCGGTCGAGAACGTGCACCAGACCCAGAGCGAGCTGATGGCGCATCTGGCGCAGGTGCGCGAGATCGCAACGCCGCTCGGCATTGGCTTCCTCGGGCTCGGCATGACGCCGTCCTGGTCGCGCGCCGACATTCCGGTGATGCCCAAGGGGCGCTACAAGATCATGACCAACTACATGCCGAAGGTCGGCCAGTACGGCCTCGACATGATGTACCGGACCTGCACGGTGCAGACCAATCTCGACTTCTCCTCCGAAGCCGACATGGTCAAGAAGCTGCGCGTGTCGCTCGCGCTCCAGCCGGTCGCAACCGCACTGTTCGCAAATTCGCCGTTCACCGAAGGCAAGCCGAACGGCTTCCTCTCCTTCCGCTCCGAGATCTGGCGCGACACGGACAATGCGCGCGCGGGCATGATGCCCTGGGCGTTCGAGGACGGCATGGGCTTCGAGCGCTATGTCGACTACGCGCTCGACGTGCCCATGTATTTCGTCAAGCGCGGCGAAGAGTACATCGACGTCTCGGGCTCCTCGTTCCGCGCCTTCTTCGACGGCCGCAACAACAATCTTCCCGGCGAGCGGCCGACATTGTCGGACTGGGCCAACCATCTCTCGACGATCTTCCCGGAAGTGCGGCTGAAGCGCTATCTCGAGATGCGCGGCTCCGATGGCGGACCGTGGGGCCGTCT
>NZ_JBFUES010001095.1:0-2313 GCF_056403875.1 Bradyrhizobium sp. P2_E8 | reverse complement strand
ATCCCGGCTCGATCTATCTGTGGGTCGAGCAGCTCGATGAGGACAATCGCCCGAGCGGCATCCCCCGGGCCTTCCGCGTGCCCTACGACGACCGGCTGGCCGACAAGACCCATGCCGCGCAGAACGAGATCGCGGCCGGGCATCCGCAAGGCGGGCGCGCCGCGGATTTCGGCGGTGGCGACGGCAGCCTGATCGACATGGTCCGGGAATATGTGACGCCCAAGACCATTTTGGAGACCAGCGGCGGCGATTCCTCGACCGGTGAGTTCACCGCTCCACCGGCCGGCGCGCAAGGCGTCGTGTTCACGCCGCTGCCGCCGCCCCGGATGCCGCCGAAAGACGAGCAATAGACCCTTGACCATCGCGGCGGGGGCGCGCTGGAAAACGGCCCCGCGCTGGCGCATCCTGTTGACGTCCCTCAATTTGGCCTTATCGGCTTTCGATAAGAACCTGAGGGTGGAGGGTGCGTGCTTCTCGCTGTCTTATCGGATATCCACGGCAACCGGCAGGCGTTCGAAGCCTGCCTGAAGGTTGCCCGTGCGAAGGACGTGGAGCGGTTCATCCTGCTCGGTGACTTCGTCGGCTATGGCGCCGATCCGGAATGGGTCGTGGATACCGCGATGGAGCTCGTCGACGGGGGCGCCGTGGCCGTGCGCGGCAACCACGACCAGGCGGTGAATTCCTCGGCCGAGACCATGAATGCCGACGCGCAGATCGCGATCGAATGGACCCGCGGCCGGCTCGACACCGCGCAGCGGCGGTTCCTGGCCGAATTGCCGATGCTGGTGGAGGACAGCGACCGGCTGTTCGTGCATTCGGAAGCCTCCAGTCCGCAGCGCTGGCACTACGTCCGCTCGACGGCGGATGCCGCCAAGAGCCTGATATCGACGTCCGCCCATGTCACCTTCTGCGGCCACATCCATCGTCCCGCGCTCTATTCGATGTCGGTGACGGCGAAGATGACGAGCTTCGTGCCGAAGACCGACGTCCCGGTGCAGCTCCTGCGCGGACGGCAATGGCTCGCCGTGCTCGGCTCGGTCGGCCAGCCCCGCGATAGCGATCCGTCCGCATCTTTCGTGCTGTTCGACACGGTCTCGTGCCAGATCACCTATTGCCGCGTGCCCTATGACATCGCGAGCGCGGCGAACAAGATCCGCGAGAACGGCCTGCCGCCCTGGCTCGCCGACCGGCTGTCGCAGGGACGTTGACGGCGATGCCGAAACCCCTGGTCAAATCGGGCGCGGAGATCGACGGCTACACCATCGGCGAATGCGTTCATGCCGGCGGCATGGCGACGCTGTGGACCGTCACCCATCCCGGCATCGACGTCCCGTTGCTGATGAAGATTCCGCGGGTGTCGGAGGGCGAGGACCCCGCCGCGATCGTCTCCTTCGAGATGGAGATGATGATCCTGCCGCGGCTCGCGGGCCCGCACGTGCCCTCGTGTTTCGGCACCGGCGATTTCGCCCACCAGGCCTATGTCGTGATCGAGCGCATTGCCGGGACCACGCTCTACAAGCGGTTGGCCGACCTGCCGCTGCCATACGAGGAAGCGCGACTACTGGTCGCGAAGATCGCGACCGCGCTCGCCGATCTGCACCGGCAGAACGTGATCCATCACGACATCAAGCCGAGCAGCATCATGTTCCGCGAGTCCGGCGAGGCGGTGCTGATCGACTACGGCCTGTCGCACCACAACCATCTGCCCGATCTCTTGCAGGAGGAATTCCGCCTGCCTTACGGCACCGCGCCCTACATGGCGCCGGAGCGGCTCCTGGGTGTGCGCGACGATCCGCGCAGCGACCTGTTCTCGCTGGGCGTGCTGCTCTATTTCTTCACGACCGGCGAGCGGCCGTTCGGCGAGGGCGAGACGCTGCGCGCGATGCGGCGCCGGCTGTGGCGCGATCCGCATCCGCCGCGCGCACTGCGCGCCGAATATCCGCCCTGGCTCCAGGAGGTGGTGCTGCGGTGTCTCGAGATCGAGCCGGTGCGGCGCTATCCGACGGCGTCCCAGCTTGCCTTCGATCTGACCCATCCGGACCAGGTCAGGCTCACGACGCGCTCGGAACGGATGAAGCGCGACCCCCTCAGCGTCGCCTGGCGGCGCCGCTTCAACCAGGGCGTCATGCAGCCGCGCGCGAAATCGGATGTCGCAGCTCAGATCGCATCGAGCCCGATCCTCGCGGTCGCGCTCGACACGGCGGAAGGCGCGCCCGAGCTGAACGAGGCGCTGCGCGTCACCACCGAGCGCATTCTCGCCACGCTGCCCTCGGCGCGGCTTGCCTGCCTCAACGTCCTGAAGCTCAACCGCAT
>NZ_JBFUES010001094.1:0-2315 GCF_056403875.1 Bradyrhizobium sp. P2_E8 | reverse complement strand
TGCGCGGCCTGATCTACAACGGCGGCACCTCGTTCCTGATCGGCCTGCTGTTCGGCGATGTCACCGGCTCATCCGCCGTGATCTTCGCCTCGCGCAGCGTGGTCGAGGCCTCCTATTCGCGCGAAGCGGAGACCGCCGCCGACACCTTCGCCATCGAGATCATGCACGCGCTCGGGCGCTCGCCGAAGCCCTCGGCCGAGCTGATGTTCCGCATCACCGGCAAGGAAGGCGGCTCCGGCTTCACCATCCTCGCCAGCCACCCGCTGACCGAGGACCGCCTCGCCCGCATGACCAGGGAAGATCGCGCCGCCAGCGGCCCGCCGCTGCTGACTGACACGGAGTGGCAGGCGCTGAAGGGCATTTGCGGCAGCGGGAAGATCTGAGCTTCCGCGCTATCGCGTGCCGTAGGCGCGGTCGCCGGCGTCGCCAAGGCCCGGCAAAATAAAGCCGTTCTCGTCGAGACCCTCGTCCACCGCCGCCGTCCAGACCGGCACGTCAGGATGCAACCCGCGCAGCCGCTCTAACCCTTCCGGTGCGGCGATCAGGCAGGCGAGGCGAATGTCCTTGGCGCCGCGCTCCTTCAGCCGGTCGATGGCGGCGACGGCCGTGTTGGCGGTGGCGACCACCGGCGTCACGACGATCGCCAGCCGTTCGCCGAGGTCGGACGGCGATTTGAAGAAATATTCGACCGCGGCAAAGCTGTGCGGCTCGCGGTAGAGCCCGATATGCGCGACGCGGGCGGTCGGCACCAGATCCATCATGCCGTCGACGAAGGTGGTGCCGGCGCGCAGCATCGGCACGAATACCAGCTTCTTGCCGGCGATCTTGGCCGAGTGCATCGTCGCCAGCGGCGTCTCGATGACGGTATCGGCGAGCGGCAGGTCGCGCGTCACCTCGTAGCACAACAGCATGCCGATCTCCTTGATCAGCTCCCGAAACGACTTGGTGGAGATGGATTTGTCCCGCACCAGCGTCAGCTTGTGCTGCACCAGCGGATGATCGACGATCGTGACGCCTTCCATGATCGGATGCTCCTGAAATTCATCAAGTGAATGCGGTAGGGCGGCAACTGCGAGCTAGAAAACCGTGCCGTCGCTGATCACCTTGAGCGGCGGCGAGCCGTCGGGACGGCGTGCAAAGGCGATGGCGCGACCCGCTGCCCAGGTGCCGCCTTCCAGGATGCTGGCGAGCGGCAGGGTCTCAGGCGTGCGGCCGAGCTTGATGCGAACCAGGCCGGCAAGCCGATCCAGCAGCGCGACGGTCAGCGCGCGCCACTCCACGACGAGCAGGGAATCCACCGCATGCGCGCGCCCGGCATCCGCGGCATCGCGCAGGCGCAGCACCTCGTGATCGACGAACAGGCCGCCATTGCGGTATTCGGCAAGTCCGGTCAGGCCGTCGATGTCGGTGACCGCAAATCCTGCGCGCTGGAGCGGTTCGATCAGCGAATAGCTCAGCCATTGCGACAGCTTGTGCAGCGGCACGAGGCCGGCGGTCGTATCGTCAGCCTTGATCGCCGGATGGCGCCAGCAATCGCCGAGCGGAATCCCCGCAAGCTCCAGCCGCGACGGCCAGATCGGCCCGAGCTGGTTCAGCACCGCGGAGAGAATGGCCGGCGCGGCGATGGCGCCGCCGACAGCCTGCGCCGCGATGTGGTCGAACAGGCCGCCGGGCCGCGGCGTATCGTGCAGTCCAAAGACCTCTGGACGGTCCGCCACCTGCCTGCCCAGGCGCCGCAGCAGATCCGTGCGTCCGTCGAGGCCGAGCAGCGGATTGGCGTCGCTGACCTGAAACGCAGAGGTGAGCGCGGCAAGCGGCAGTTTTGCGAGCACGTCCGCGTCGGCCCTGAAAGGCGCGCGGGCATCACCGGAGAAGAGGCCGCTTGCGAACATGTCGAGGCTTGCGATGGCGAGCCCCTCGGATCGGCCGATGCTTTCGCCCGTCACCGCGTCACGATAGCGCCAGGCTGCGCCGGCGCCGGCGTCGAGCAGCACGCTGACGATGGCAAGGTCGAACTCCGCGCGCGCCCGCGCGGCGCGATCCGGCCATGATGCGGCGTCCGCCAGCCGCGCCCAGCGATCGACGCCGCCGAGCACAAAATGCCGCCAGCGCGCATGGAAGGGCACGTCCAGCGTCGGATAGGCTTTTCGCGTGACCGCGAGCACGGCATCGGCAACGCCGTCCATGCGGTCGAGATCGATCGTGAAGTGGTTGAGCCCGCCGGCAAGGCCAAGCTCGAGCATCTGCCCCGCGCGTGCGCGAACCGCTGTTGCGGTGAGCAGCGAACGGGCCTGTTGTTCTCCAGTGTTCGCCAT
>NZ_JBFUES010001093.1:0-2316 GCF_056403875.1 Bradyrhizobium sp. P2_E8 | reverse complement strand
CTGCCGCGAGCTGACGAAGCTGCACGAGGAGATTTCGCGCGCGACGCTGAACGAGCTGGCACGCGAGGCGGATGCGCTGGAGACGCGCGGCGAGTTCGTGCTGGTGATCGCACCGCCTGCGGCGGACGCCGAGATGCTGACACCGGATGCGCTCGACGATCTCCTGCGCGCGCAGCTGGCCACCCACAGCGTCAAGGACGCCGTGGCCCATGCCGTCGAGCTGTCCGGCCGGCCGCGGCGCGCGGTCTATGCCCGCGCACTCGAGCTCGCAAAAGATTTGCGGGGCGGCGATGGCGAAGACTGAGGGCGGAGCGGAACCGAAAGTCGCCTCGCTCGAACGCGTTGCCGCGTTCCGCACCGGCATCTCGGCCGAGAGCCGTGCCGCCGCCTATCTCATGGCCAAGGGTTATCGCATCCTCGCCAAGCGCTATCGAACCCCGCATGGCGAGATCGACATCGTGGCGCGCCGCCGCAACCTGATCGCCTTCGTCGAGGTCAAGGCCCGCGCGAGCCTGGATGATGCCGCCTTTGCCGTGACGCCGCGCCAGCAGCAGCGCATCATCGACGCCGCGCAAGGCTGGCTCGTCGCGCATCCCGAGCATGCCGAATTCGAATTGCGATTCGACGCCATGCTGATTGCGCCGCGGTCACTTCCGCGCCATGTGTTGGCAGCATTCGACGCCTCGACCTGAAAGGCAGACCATGAAACTGAACGTCGCCGTCCAGATGGACCCCATCGCCCGCATCAACATCAAGGGCGATTCCACCTTTGCGTTGCTTCTGGAGGCGCAGAAGCGCGGCCACGGCCTGTCCTACTACACGCCCGACAAGCTCTCGATGGTCGGCGACGAGCTGGTCGCGCCGGTGCAGCTGCTGACCGTGCGCGACGAGCCGGGCGATCATTTCACCCTCGGGGAGCCGAAGCGCGAGGCGCTCAACGGCTTCGACGTGGTGCTGCTGCGCCAGGACCCACCGTTCGACCTCGCCTACATCACCTCGACGCATTTCCTGGAGCGCATCCATCCGAAGACGCTGGTCGTCAACGATCCGGCCTCGGTACGCAATGCGCCGGAAAAGCTGTTCGTGATGAACTTTCCGCAGCTGATGCCGCCGACGCTGATCTCGCGCGACTTGGATGAGATCAACGCATTCCGGGACCGGCACGGCGCCGTCGTGATGAAGCCGCTGCACGGCCATGGCGGCGCGGCGGTGTTCCGCGTGATGCCGCAGGACATGAATTTCGGCTCGCTGTTCGACATGTTCTCCGTCACGTTCAAGGAGCCCTGGGTGATTCAGCAGTTCATCCCCGAGGTGAAGCACGGCGACAAGCGCATCATCCTCGTCAACGGCGAGTTCGCCGGCGCCGTGAACCGCGTGCCCGCCGCCGACGACCTCCGCTCCAACATGGTGCGCGGCGGCGCGGCGCAGGAGACCGAGCTCACCCCGCGGGAACGCGAGATCTGCGCCACCGTCGGCCCGGCGCTGCGCGAGCGYGGCCTGCTGTTCGTCGGCATCGACGTCATCAACGGCAACCTCACCGAGATCAACGTGACATCGCCAACGGGCATCYGCGCCATCGCACGTCTCGGCGGCCCGGATGTCGCGGCAAAGGTCTGGGACACGATCGAGCGGAAGCGGGGGAAGTAGTGCTTACAACGACCGCGCTCGTATAGTCCGTGATCCCTCCCCAAGGTCGTCCCGGCGAAGGCCGGGACCCATAACCCCAGGGAGTGGTTTGGCGAAGACTCGTCGTCGGTACTTCTGTCTTCTACATTCGAAAGATCACGCGGTWTGGGTCCCGGCCCCCCGTGCGCAATTGCGCACTAGGCCAGGACGACACCGATGATGTGGCGCATTGCTTCGTCTTATTGGCATGGCGGCGCGGCGCCCTGCGAGCCACTAACCACCCGTTCACCATGACGCCGCGCGCATCGTTCGAACGAACGTCCGGCACTGCGTGAATCTACGGTGGCCGCTGGCCAACCGAATAACGCGCCGTTCACCATCTGCCCAGAACTCGGGCCGTGGCCGCTCATCGCATTCGACCTCGCAACACCCCTTATACTTTTACTCCCTACTCATCGACACAGGGGAACCCGCCACGTGCGGTTCGAGTACCCCGCGTAAGAGTAGAGGCGTATGAATACCGCACGCATTGTCGTTCTCGTCATCGCGCTGGGCGCCGGCGGCGTCGCTGCGTATCTGGCGAGCGGTTATGACAACAAGCCCGCGCCCGCCCTTCCCGTCGCCGAGAAGCTGCCGACGGTCGAGGTTCTCGTCGCGAAGAACGACATCCAGCTCGGCCAGGCCGTGAAG
>NZ_JBFUES010001092.1:0-2317 GCF_056403875.1 Bradyrhizobium sp. P2_E8 | reverse complement strand
ATCCACTATCAGGCCGATGCGGACGTGACGTTCCTGTTGACCAGCGGCGGTCATAATGCCGGCGTCGTCGCGCCTCCCGACGAGCCCTGGCACAACTATCAGGTCATGACCAAGGCTGCGGATGCGCCTTATGTCGGCCCGGACGAGTGGCTGAAGCTGGCGCCGCATGTTGAGGGATCGTGGTGGCCGGAATGGGCAAAATGGCTGGCGGCGCGCTCAGGCGCGCCCTGCGATCCACCGTCGATCGGTGTCGGGGGCGTTGACGSCCTGCCCGACGCGCCGGGAGACTACGTCCACACCTAATCCTTAGGCTCCGCGTTCGGCGCAAGGTCTGACGAGCGGAAGGGCTTGGCCTTGTCCAGTTTCCGGTAGGCCGTAGAGGCGGTCCGCAGCAGCTTCTTTTCCCGCTTGCGGTCGAGGAAGCGAATGCCGGCCTCGGGGCCGGCGCCGTTCAGCGACGCTGCCAGCGCTTGCCCGCGCGCATCGTCATTCAATTGTCCGAGGGACCTTTGCGCCTTGCGCAATTGCTTGAGGATGGACTTCTGCTTCGTCAGGGTGTCGTCATCGAACAGGTCCGTGAGCGACTCGATCGAATAGGTCAGCCGCTTGTTGAGAAGCCGCAGCCTGTGTCGTTTCTCGACATCGAGCTTGCGCAGCTTGCGGGCCTTCCTGAGCAGCGTCTCTTCCCACTCGGTCAGCCGCGCCGTCGCGTGGTCGGCGAGCGAGCAGCGGCGCAGCCTGAAGGCTTCCTTGCTGCGCCGGGTCRACCAGGGCCCGCTCTCGATCCAGGCCGAGGTCTCCTCGACCAGGCGCCTGTAGCGGGCGGATTGCAGCGCCCGCGCGAGCAGGCGGTGGCTCTCGGCGCGTTTGTCGTCCCAGTGCTGGAGCTCGGCGATCACGGCGAGCTCGTCGCCACTCTCGGCGACGACCCGCTCGATCGCCACGTCGAGGTCCCGCACCATGCCGAGCTGGCCGTTCAGCCATTTCAGCTCGGCCCAGACGTGCGGCCGATGCGTGTCGTCCACCATCGGCGAGAAGAAGCGGATGGCGGTGCGCAGATGCGTCAGCGCGATACGGATCTGGTGCAGCGCGTCGGGATCGCCGCGGCAAGTGCCGTCGTGCTGGGCGAGGACGGCATCGAGGTGGCGGCGGGCGATGATCCGGAACGCCGTATCGCAGGCCATGCCGGGGCTAAGGCGGCCGGGCAGGGCATTGCGCCGCGCCGCCGGCTTGGCGCGCGCGGCCGCGGTCGAACTCGTGGTGGGTCGCGACATCCTTGCCCGCGTCAATCAGATTGCCTTATTTGCCTTGTGATCGCGTCCCGGCAACGCTGGAGTGTCTGCTCTTGTGTCCCGGATGCATCGATGGTCGCCCAACCGACATGGCCGATATTATAGTGCTCTTGCTGCGCAGCAACCTCTTGCGTGGCATCGGAGGCATCGCCATGGCGGTCGCCGATGCGCGCCTGACGGGTCGCGAGGTCGGCGGTGAGGAATAATCCGCTCAGCGGCACGTTGCATTGGCTGGCCATGGCGGCTAGTTGGTCCCGTTCGGACTCGCTTGCAAAGACGGCGTCGACGATTGYGGAATGGCCTTGCGCCAGCACCTGTCGGGCGCGTTGCACCAGCACCTCGTAGACGCGTGCGGCGACCTCGGGTCGGTACGTGGACGGCGGCAGGCGGTGGCTGTGTTCCACCCGAAACAGCTGCTTGCGAATGACGTCGCTGCGCAGCACGACGGCGCCCGGTTGCGGCGTGACGTCGGGCGCAAGCGCGCGGGCGAGGGCGGACTTGCCGGTGCCCGATAGTCCCCCAACCGCAATCAGGCGCGGGGCGGGCGGGTGGATCAGAGCCCGGGCGAGATCGAAGTAACGGCGTGCATCGTGAAGAATTCCTGTCCGGTCGGCATCGGGCCGCGTCAGCCGCGCCAGCGCCACCTGGGCACGGATTGCCGCGCGAATGGACATGAACAGCGGCAGGGCTGAAAGCGCATCGAGATTTTCGGGTGGCGTCGCGTCGAGATACCGGTTCAGGACGATATTGGCAGCAAACTGTTGATCGTGGTGCAGCAGGTCCATCAGCGTGAAAGCGAGGTCGTAGAGCACGTCGACAGTTGCGATTTGCGCATCGAACTCGATGGCGTCGAACAGCACTGGCCGGTCGTCGATCGACACGATATTCGCAAGATGCAGGTCGCCGTGGCAGCGGCGCACGAATCCCTGACGGCCGCGTTCTTCGAGCAGCGGTCGCAGGCGCAACAACATCGCGCGCGAGGCCTGGTCGACCTGCTCGATCTCTTCAGCTACGAGATGGTTGCC
>NZ_JBFUES010001091.1:0-2321 GCF_056403875.1 Bradyrhizobium sp. P2_E8 | reverse complement strand
ATCCCTGGCGCGCCGGCAAGGGCGTGTTCGACACGCTGTTCGAGGCTTCCGGCAACCAGGCAGCGCTGCGCATCGCACTCGACGTGCTCAGGCCCGGCGCCACGCTGGTGCAGCTCGGCCTCGGCGGCGAGATGACGCTGCCGATCAATTCCATCGTCGCCAAGGAATTGCAGCTGCGCGGCACCTTCCGCTTCGATCCCGAGTTCGAGCTCGYGGTGCGGCTGATGGGCGAAGGCCTGATCGACGTCAAGCCGCTGATCACGGCCACCATGCCATTCGAGAACGCGGTCGCCGCCTTCGAGCTTGCCAGCGACCGCGCGCAATCGATGAAGGTGCAGCTGACGTTCTAGGCAACGACCGGCACTATTGGCTCTCGATCAGCCGGTCGCTGACCAGCCGCACAGCCCCGCGCTTCCAGGAATAGTCCGCGCCCATGCGCAGGCCGCTGTCGCCGCGTGACACCACGGCGCCGGTCCTGGCATCGCGGACCTGGAAGCCGAGCGTGTACTCGGTGCGGCTGACCCGCCGCACCACGCCGACCAGCGATTGGTCCGCGCCGAGCTTTTGCGCAATCGCCGCCTCGCAGCCGCCACAGTCCCGCAAGGCACGCGCCTTCACCGCCTCGCCGCTGACATCGACGATGCGGTAGCGACCGGATTGGCCCAGCGCCTCGCGCACGCTGCCGGTGACCTCAGCCAGGTACGACGCATCCGAACTGGCCGAGGCGCCCATCGACGCCGCGGTCATGTCCTCGAGCTCGAACTCGAACACCGCCAGCGCGACCGGCGCTTTTGTGCCGAGCGCGGCGATGACTTCACGCGACACGAAGATCTCGGCGCGCTCCCATGATTCATCATTGTCGCCGCGAAAGGTGTAGAGCTTGTCCATCACGATCTTCTTGGCACCGACGTCGATCACGGCGACCTTGGCCCATTGCACCAGCGTGCTCGTCTTCTGAATGCCGCCGATCACCTTGAAGGCCGCGCCATCCTGCGTCGACGGCACTGGCCGGTAGCGCCCGTCCGCACTGATATCGCGCCTGAGCGCGGCCATGAACGCCGACAGCCGCCGCTCATGGGCGGCGGTCTGGTTGGCCGGCTCGGCCGACGTATCGGTATAGCTGAAGTCGTCCATGGCAACGCCGATGGCGACCTCGGCACCGGCTGGCGAATAGGCCGCCGGCAGGACGACAAGGAGAAAGGCGGATAGGATCAACCGGGACAGGTGCATGAGCGGGCCTCGTGTGACGGAGCGGCGCGAAAAACTGGAGGGTCGCCTCAGGCCATGCACCCGTGTCTGTCCCGGCGAGTGCCGGGAAAATTTCACGACGTTGCACTGCGGTAGAGTGCAGCGCTTTCCGCCGCCTGCGTTCTGCCGTTTAATGCGGAGGCAACAAACCCGTTCGCGCCAGGTGCCCGCCGATGTGGAACCGCCCGAGATCCGATCTCAAGGTCCGTCTGACGTTGCGCGTGGCCGCAATATCGGCCGCCTGCTTCGCCGCGATATCAGCCTATTTCCTTGTCACGGCGGACCGCGAGGCGCATGCGCGCATCGACGGTATCGCCGCCATCGTGGCGAAGTCGCTGGAGCTGCAACAGGGCAAGGTCCAGTGGGTGGCAAGCCCGCGCTCGGACTTCCCCAATCTTGACCCCGTATCGGCCTACGTGATGACGCCCGGCCTGTGTCTGGCATTCCGCGGCACGAGCGGCGACATACTTCAGCGATTCTGTAGTGGCGCGCCTACCCCGGCGAACCCGCCGCCGCAGGTCTTCGCGGCATTCTATCGCAGCCTGTTCGACCCCGGCCGCGAGGCGGCGCGGCCTGTGATCGTACGCGGAGCAAAGCTCGGCGAGACCGTGGTCTCGGTCGATCCGGCCGTGCAGACGGCGGAGGCCTGGCACGAGGCTGGCCGCCTGATGATCGCGCTTGCGATCGCACTGCCGCTGCTCTGCGCACTGGTCTATGCGGCACTGGCGCGGGCGTTGCGCCCCACCCGAATGATCCGCACCGGCCTCGAGCGGATCGCGGCCGGCGACCTCGCCGCACGGCTGCCGCCGTTCGACCTCGCCGAGCTCTCCGCCATCCGCGACGTCTTCAACCATCTCGCCGAAAGCCTCGACACCGCGCTTGCCGAGCGCAGCGAGCTGACGCGAAAGCTGATCGCGCTCCAGGACGAGGAGCGCCGCCATCTCGCGCGCGAGCTGCACGACGAGTTCGGCCAGTCGCTGGCCGCCATCCGCGCGCTTGCCTCATCCGTCCGCCAGACCGCCGCGCTGGACTGCCCTTCCCTGCTGTCCGAATGCGACGGCATCGCACGGACC
>NZ_JBFUES010001090.1:0-2322 GCF_056403875.1 Bradyrhizobium sp. P2_E8 | reverse complement strand
CGCGGCTGTTGATGGGGTAGCAGGCGACGCCCTCGCCATCAGGGCCGTTGACGTCGGCGCACCAGGGATAACCGCTCGCCAGCGCCGCATCGCGCAAGCCGCGATCGATCGGGCCCCATGTCTCGGGCGGCGCTCGATAGACCGGCAGCGGTCCGCCACGTCCATGTCCCCCGGCATCGCCGAATTCCATGTCGTCCTCGATCACCGAGAACAGCGGCATCACCTCTTTCGCCGACCAGCCGGTGCAGCCATTGGCCGCCCATTCGTCGAACGCATCAGCAACGCCGCGGATGGCGATCTGGCCGTTCATCATCGACGAGCCGCCCAGGCCCTTGCCGCGCCAGTAGAAGCGCGGCTCCTGCCCGGCCACGCGGCGCGTCAGGAGATCAGGCCACTGCCATTTCTCCTGATACTCGCGCTTGTGGATGATCGGGATGGGATTCGGCGTCATCACCTCCCAGGGCGCATCAATGGCGCGCCAGTCGAGGCCCGCTTCGAGCAGCAGGACGCGACGTGCGGGATCCTCGGAGAGCCGTGCCGCAACAGCGGCGCCGGCGGAGCCGCCGCCGACAACAATGACATCGTACATCGTGTTACTTCTCAACGTTCCAGAACACCGGGATGGCGGACGGTATCAGATTGCGCAGCGCCGCGCGAGAAAGCGCCGGCTGGGCGAACTGGCCCCACGGAATCCCGGGCGCCTGATCGTACATCACCGTCTGAATCTCGGCCGCGATCTTCTTGCGATCCTCCTCGGCAGGCGCCTTGGCGAAGGCTTCCATGAGTGGTGTGATGCGTGCATCGCATTGCCAGCCTGTGAAGTCGGCGCAATTGAAGGCGACCATGACGTTGGTCAGCGGCGAGCCGAGATCGAAGCCGCCGGCGTGAACGCCATAGACGCTCCAGCCCTCCTTCTTGGCGCGGCGCGCCAGCACGCTAGCCCAATCCATCACCTGGAGATCGACGTTGAAGCCGGCTTGCTTCAGCCGCTCGGCCAGCACCTGCGCCGAGACGCGCGGGGCTTCGAGGTCGTTGGCCTCCATGACGACAACGGGCTCGCCGGCATATTTCGTCGCCTTCAGCGCGGCCTGCGCCGCTTCGATCGACGGCTTGGCGGCGGCTTCCGTGCCGGCCTTGCTGTCATAGGTGGTGCCGCAGGTGAAGAAGGTCGCGCAGGGCGTGGCGTATTTGGCATCGAGACCGAGCGCATCCAGCACTTCGCGCTGGTCGACCAGCTTCCACAGCACGCGCCGGATCGCGGGATCGTCGAACGGTTTCGAAGCGGCGTTGAGGCGATAGGCCCCTGCGAACATGTTGCCGCCGGTGAAATTGACGAGTTTGACGCGGGAGTTCTTCTCGAGCGTCGGCAGCAGATCGAACGGCGCGTATTGCATGAAGTCGACCTCGCCGGCCTGGAGCGCGGAAGCCGCGGTCGCACCGTCCGGGATGACGCGGATCTCGAGCGTGTCGACATTGACGCGCTTGCCACCGGCGAGGAAGTCGGCGGGCTCCGGCCGCGGCACATAGTCGGCGAACTTCTTCAGGATCATGCGGTCGCCGGTGCGGTGATCAGCCTTGCTGTAGACGAACGGGCCGGAGCCGACGATCTCGGTGATGCGCTGGTCGCCAGGCGTCCTGGCGATGCGCTCGGGCATCATGAAGGCGACCGGGCTGACGGGGTTGCCGAGCGCGTCGATGACGAGGCCGGAGGGCTCCTTCAGCGTCAGCACGAACGTCTTGGCGTCCGTCGGCTCGAGCGAGGCCGTGATGGCGAAGATGCGGCGGCCGAGCGCGCTGCGGGTGCCCCAGCGGCGCAGCGAGGCGACGCAATCGRCCGCCGTGACCGGCTGGCCGTCATGCCACTTCAAGCCGTCGCGCAGCGTGAAGCTGTAGGTCAAGCCGTCGGGCGAGACCTTCCAGTCCTGCACCATCTGCGGCTTGATCTCGCCCTTGGAATCCTTCGCGAACAGCGTGTCGAACACCATGTAGCCGAACGTGCGCGAAATATAGGCCGTGGAAAAATGCGGATCGAGCGTGACGATCTCCGCCTCGAGCACCGCGACGAGATTACCCGCCGCATGCGCCGGCGCTGCCACCAGCGCCAGGGCGAACAGCGCCGGAATGAAAGACTTTGGTTTGAACATTGGTGCCTTTTGCCTGTTGACGAGACGTTTGCAGTCGCCAGGAAAAAGCAATGTTCGTGCCCGATAGATAGAGGCACTTATGCGCTCACGACTATCAGCCAAGCGTTTGCGCGCCACGCCGTCGGTGTCGTCGCCCGGCTTGACCGGGCGATCCAGTATTCCAGAGACGGCTGTGATG
>NZ_JBFUES010001089.1:0-2323 GCF_056403875.1 Bradyrhizobium sp. P2_E8 | reverse complement strand
GCGCTCGACCGCACGCTGCCGACGCCGAAGGCGGGCGATCTCCTCGCCATTATGACCGCCGGAGCCTATGGCGCCGTGCAGGCCGGCACCTATAATACGCGGCCGCTGGTGCCCGAGGTGCTGGTGAAGGGCGACCAGTACGCCGTGGTGCGCCCGCGCATCGAGGTCGAGCAGCTGATCGCGATGGACACGCCGGCGCCGTGGCTGTGAGGCGCGTGAGGTGCGGTAAGGTCGCGCCTCACGCTTGCTGTCGTCCCCGCGAAGGCGGGGACCCATAACCACAGGAAGTGGTTGTGGTGCGAAGTGGTAACTACGAGTCTTCGCCAAACGTCTCCCTGTGGTTATGGGTCCCGGGCTCGCGCTTCGCGCGCCCCGGGACGACGAGCTGAAATTGGGACGGCTACTTCCCCGCCAATCCGCCGGTCTTCCCACCAACCACAACCCCCGCCTTCTTCTCGATCGGCTTGATCGCCGCGGTGAAATCGGAATCGGCGCCTTCCGCGCTGATCACGGTCTCCCACAGGCGCCCGACGGCATCCGCGACCTCCATCGACAGGCCGAGCTGCTTCATTTCCTCCAGCGCGAGGCGGACGTCCTTCACCATCAGCCCCGTGGCGAAGCCGAAATCGAACGTGCGCGGCAGCACCGCGCGCGGAAACTTGTCGCGGCTCGCGGTGTTCATGCCCGAGCCGGCATTGATGACGTCGATCATCACGGCGGGATCGAGCCCGGCCTTCACACCCATGACGACAGCTTCCGACGTCGCCACGATCGCGGTGGCCGAGAGGAAATTGTTGGCGAGCTTCATGGTCTGGGCTGCGCCCGGCTTCTCGCCGATGAAGAACACCTTTCCGATCACATCGAGCGCGGGCTTCAGCAGCTCGAACTCCGCCTTCGGCCCCGACACCATCACCGCCCGCGTACCCTTCTCGGCGCCGCCGACCCCGCCGGAGACGGGGCAGTCGATCTGCACGATGTCGCGCTTGGCGAGCAGGGCGTGAATCTTCGAAGCCATCGTCGAGCCGACGGTAGACAGATCGATGAAGCGCTTGACCCGCTTGCCCTCGATCACGCCGTTCGTCCCCGTTGCAACTTCAAGCGAAGCTTGCAGCGAGGGCAGGCTCGCCATCACGGTCTCGACCTGATCGGCCACGTCCTTCGGTGATGTCGCTGGCGTCGCGCCGCGCGCGATGAGCTTGTCGACGACCTCCTTGCGCGTGTCGAACACGACGAGCTTGTGGCCCGCCTCGACCAGCCGCCGCGCCATCGGGAAACCCATGTTTCCGAGGCCGATGAATCCGATGTCCATGGTGTTTCCTTGTTTTGATTATTCGTTGTTGAGAGCGAAGCTRCGCGCCACCCTCCGCTGTCGTCCCGGCGAAGGCCGGGACCCATACCCCCAGGGAGGAGTCATTGTGCGGCGCCGGTAACTCCGAGTTCCCGTAAACATGTCCGGCGGTGGTTATGGGTCCCGGGCCGGGACGACGGTGGGGACACATGTTGCGTCCCTCACCCTCGCGCTCCCTCACGCCTTCCCGTCGATCTCCGCGAACACCTCGCGCGCGATGCGGAAACTGTCGACTGCGGCCGGCATGCCGCCATAGATCGCGACCTGCATCAGGATCTCGCGGATCTCGTCGCGGGTGACGCCGTTGGTGAGCGCGCCCCTCAGATGCGCGCGGAATTCGTGCTGGCGGTTGAGAATCGCGATCATCGCGATGTTGAGCATGCTGCGGGTCTTGCGCGGCAGCTCCTCGCGGCCCCACACCGTTCCCCAGCAATATTCGTTGAGCATCTCCTGGAACGGACGGTTGAAATCGTCGACGTTCTTCACGGCGTTGTTGACATAGGCTTCCCCCAGCACCGCTTTGCGGACTTCCAGGCCCTTGTCGTGCATCTTCTTGTCCATGGCGTTTCCTTCGTTTTCCCTTTGCTTGTCCCTGGATGGCGGCGCGGAAATTACGGGGTTGCGGCGGGCCAGTCACGTCCTCGTGTTATGCGGGAAAAGGGGTGTCTCCCGTACAGGAACGGATGCCTCAGTGCTGCCGTTGTGATACGCTCCTCTCTCCCGGGCAACTTGGAGAGCTGATTGAACGGCGTCACCCCCGACCCGTCAGACCCGATCCGCGATGGCGACGCTCTGCCGCGGCTGAAGCTGGCGCAGGCCCTCGATCGGGCCAGATATGCCATCGCGTGGGAGCGTGCCTGGCCGAATCTGGCGCGGCTTCTGACCGTCGTCGGCCTGTTCCTGGCGCTGTCCTGGGCCGGTCTCTGGCTGGCGCTGCCGTTCCTTGCCCGCGCCATTGGTCTCGTTGTTTTCGCC
>NZ_JBFUES010001088.1:0-2325 GCF_056403875.1 Bradyrhizobium sp. P2_E8 | reverse complement strand
CTCCAGCACGACGAGACGCAGCTGCCGAAGATGCTGCTGCTGCTCGCCAGCGACCAGGCCGATCTGGTGGTCGGCAGCCGCTATATCGAAGGCTACAAGACCGAAGGCTTCAACAAGCAGCGCGCCGGCGCCAGCGCGCTGGCGACCGAGGTCGCCCGGAAGATGCTGCGGGTCGAGATCGCCGATCCCATGAGCGGCTTCTTCATGGTCCGCCGCGATCGTTTCGAGGAATTGGCGCCGAAACTTTCGGTGCATGGCTTCAAGATCCTGCTCGACCTCGTCGCCACCGCCCACGGCAGTTTGCGGGCGGTCGAGATTCCCTACACCTTCGGCGCCCGCCAGCACGGCGAGAGCAAGCTGGATTCCATGGTCGCGCTCGACTTCCTTGGCCTGGTGCTGGCCAAGCTGAGCAACGACACCGTTTCGCTGCGTTTCATCCTGTTCGCGATGGTCGGCGGCATCGGTCTCGTCGTGCACTTGACCACGCTGTTCATCGCCCTTCGGGCCTTCAAGGCGCCGTTCGCGGAAGCGCAGGCCGCAGGCGCTATCGTCGCCATGACCAGCAATTTCATCCTCAACAACTTCCTCACCTATCGAGATCAGCGGCTGAAGGGCTTCGCGCTGCTGCGCGGCCTGATCGCGTTCTACATCGTGTGCAGCGTCGGCCTGCTCGCCAATGTCGGCGTCGCCTTCTCGGTCTACGACCAGGAGCCGATCTGGTGGCTGGCCGGCATGGCCGGCGCGCTGATGGGCGTGGTGTGGAACTACGCGATGTCCGGACTGTTCGTCTGGCGCAAGAAATAGCTCACGATGGGCGGAGCTGACGCGCGGGTCGTCCGCAATACCGCGCTAGTGATCCTAGCGCTGGTCGGCTTGCGGCTCGTCGCGGCCGCCTTCACGCCGATCACCTTCGACGAAGCCTATTACTGGATGTGGTCGAAGAACCTGGCGGGCGGCTATTACGACCACCCGCCGATGGTTGCCTACGTCATTCGCGCCGGCACGATGATCGCCGGCGACACCGAGCTCGGCGTCCGCCTCGTCTCGATCCTGCTCGCACTGCCGATGAGCTATGCGATCTATCGCTCGGCCGCGATCCTGTTCGGCGGCGCCCGCCTCGCGGCCAACAGTGCCATTCTGCTCAACGTGACGCTGCTGGCCGCGGTCGGCACGCTGATCGTCACGCCCGATGCGCCGTTGCTGGTCGCCTCCAGCTTCGTGCTGTTCTTTCTCGCAAAAGTGCTGGAGACCGGCCGCGGCGTCTGGTGGCTCGCGGTCGGTGCAGCCGTCGGTGCGGCGCTGCTGTCGAAATACACCGCGATGTTCTTCGGGCCGGCGATCCTGATCTGGCTCGCGGCCGTGCCGAAACTCAGGCGCTGGTTCCTCTCACCCTGGCCCTATCTCGGTGGCCTCGTTGCCCTTGCGCTGTTCTCGCCGGTGATCCTCTGGAATGCGGATCATCAATGGGTCTCGTTCGCAAAGCAGCTCGGGCGCGCCAGGATCGAGGATTTCCGCCCTGTCTTCATCGCCGAGCTGATCCCGACCCAGATCGCGTTCGCAACGCCGCTGGTCTTCATTCTCGGCGCGATGGGGCTGCATGCGCTGACGTGGCGCCGGGCCGGCGCGCTGGCCTCGCGCGTGCTGATCGAGACGCTGTTCTGGACCATCGTCGCCTATTTCGCCTGGCATTCGCTGCATGCCCGCGTCGAGGCCAACTGGTTCGCGCCGGTCTATCCGCCCTTCGTGGTTGCGGCTGCGGCCGCCGCCAACCTCGTGCAGTGGAAACCGCGTGCGCGCCGCCTGGTCGACTTTTGTCTGCGCTGGGCTGCGCCTGCCGGCATCGTGATGTTCGCAGCCCTCATTGTGCAGGCCAACACCGGCTGGCTGTCCGGCTATCGCCGCGATGCGACCGTGCGCAGCGTCGGCGTCGGCTGGCGCGAGCTCGCCGCGGAGATCGAAGCCGTGCGCGCCCGCACCGGTGCGACGTGCGTGCTTGCGCCGGATTACGGCACCACGGGCTGGCTCGCCTTCTATCTGCCGCGCGGCACCTGCGTGGTGCAGCAGAACCAGCGTATCCGCTGGGTCAACATGCCCGAGCCCGATCCAAAGCTGCTTGCCGGCAAGCTGCTCTATATCGATGAGCTGCGTCAGGGCGGCCATCCCGCCGTCAATGATCTGTTTGCGCAGGTGACGCAGGTTGCGCAATTGCAGCGCAAGCGCGGGCCGCTCGTGATCGAGACCTACGGCATCGATCTGCTCGAAGGCGCCAAGGGCGACGTGCTGGACCGCTCGCCGCCACCGGAAGCGCGGTAGCGGGCGTTACCG
>NZ_JBFUES010001087.1:0-2326 GCF_056403875.1 Bradyrhizobium sp. P2_E8 | reverse complement strand
ATGCTCGACCGGCTGACCAGCCTTGAAGTCTTCGCCAAGGTCGCGGCGATCGGCAGCCTGTCGGGCGCGGCCCGGGCCATGGGCCTGTCGCAGACCATGGTGACCAAGCATGTCGCCGCGCTCGAGGCCCGGCTCGGCACAAAGCTGTTCCACCGGACCACGAGGCGGCTGTCCATCACCGAGGCCGGACGGAGCTATCTGGAATCCTCCGAGCGCATCCTCGCCGACATGGAGGCCGCCGACGCCGCGGTCGCACGCGAGCGCGTCGAGCCGCGCGGGCTGCTGCGGGTCAACGTGCCCGTCGTGTTCGGCACGCGGCAGATCGCGCCGGCGATCGCCGAGTTTTCGGAACGCCATCCCGAGGTCACCGTCGAGCTCGGCCTCAACGACCGCCTCGTCGATCTCGCCGAGGAAGGCTGGGACCTCGCGATCCGCATCGGCAAGCTGCGCGACTCCAGCATGGTGGCGCGAAAGCTCGCGCCGAACCGCCTCGTGGTCTGCGCCGCGCCGTCCTATCTGGCGAAACACGGCACGCCGCGCTGTGTCGCGGACCTCGCCGCGCATAACTGCCTCGGCTACACGCTTTCGCAGCAGGCGAGCGCGGCGGAATGGCTGTTCGGCGCCGACGGCGAAATCCGCGTCCAGGTCAGCGGCACCCTGCGCGCCAACAATGGCGATGCGCTGCGCGCGGCAACATTGGCGGGCCTCGGCCTGGCGCGACAGCCAACCTTCATCATCGCCGACGACCTTCGCGCCGGCACGCTTCTGGCGCTTCCGCTCGACCAGCCGGAGATCCAGACCTCGGCCGTGCATGCGGTCTACCTGCCCGACCGCCGTCCGCCGGCCAAGGTGCGCGCCTTCATCGACTTTCTCGCCGGGCATTTTGCGCCTGACCCGCCCTGGGACCGCTGACTGTTCTGACGGCACACGGCCTGACACGCCAGCTCCGCTGCCCATTTTGCCGCAGCTCGCAACGTGATCCAGTGCACAGACAGGGTCATGGCGGACGACTAGAAACGGTGACATCATCGCGCCCATTGCCGATGGAGGTGACACCATGCGCCGTCCAATCCTCAGTCATTTGTTCCTTGCTTCCAGCCTTCTTGCACTCACGCAGCTGATGACGCCGACGGAGGCCGCAGCCGAAACGCGGCTCGCCCTCGTGATCGGCCAATCCGCCTATCGCACGGTGCCGGAGCTGCCCAACGCCGCCAACGACGCCAAGGGCATGACGGAGCTGCTCGGCAATGCTGGCTTCACCGTCACCGCGGCGGCCAATCTCGGGCAGAACGAGATGCGCACCGCGATCTCGGATTTCGCCGGCAAGGTCAGCGCCAGCGGCGCCGACACCGTCGCGCTGGTGTTCTATGCCGGCCACGGCCTTCAGATCGACGGCGAGAACTATCTGGTGCCGGTCGATCTCGATCCCAAGCGCGAGGCCGACATTCCGCTCCAGGGCGTGCGGCTGAACGATCTGCTCAACACGCTCGGCGCGCTGCCGACGCGGGCGCGCATCTTCATGCTCGATGCCTGCCGCAACAACCCCTTCCCAGCGCTGAGCGGCGCCGGACACGGGCTTGCGATCGTCGACACCAAGGCCGGCGCGCCCGGCTCGTTCATTTCCTATTCGACCTCGCCCGGCGCCGAGGCCGAGGACGGCTCCGGCATCGACAGCCCCTACACCACCGCGGCGCTCTCGGTCGCAAAGCAACCGAACCTGCCGATCGAGGAAGTGTTCAAGCGCATCCGCATCGCCGTGGCGCAGTCGACCGACGGACGGCAGATCCCGTGGGAAAGCTCGTCGCTGACGACCGACTTCAAGTTCTTCGGCGGCGAGAGTAGCAGCCAGCAGCCCGCCCTTCCCGGCGCATCCGCCATGGCGCTCGCCGGCGGCACGCGCAGTGTCGCGGACTGGCGCAAGGATTTGCAGGGCAGGGAGGCGAAGGTCGCCTATGAGCTCGTGATCGCCGACGACACCGCCGAGGCGTATCAGGCCTATATCGAGCTGTACACGCAGGACGCCCGCACGCCGCGCCTGCGCACGGTGCTGGAGCGCCGGCGCCAGATGCTGGCCTGGGAGCGCGCGGTCGCGATCAACACCCGCGCYTCGTTCGAGGCCTACCTCGCGAACTGGGACAACAGCGACCTCGCCGCAACCGCGCGCAGGCTGCTGCTCCGCGTGCAGAACCGCAACTACGTCCTGCCCGCGACGGTCGCAGCCACGCCCGTCCCGGTCGCCGTCGCGATGGCCCCGACCTGCCCGTGCTCGACGCCCACGCCTCCGGCTAGCCCGGTCAACCCGGCCGTGGCGCCTGTGATCAAGAAG
>NZ_JBFUES010001086.1:0-2327 GCF_056403875.1 Bradyrhizobium sp. P2_E8 | reverse complement strand
ATCTCACCTTCTGCCGGGCGCTGCTCAATGGCGGCGAGCTCGGCGGCGTCAGGCTGATCGGACCGAAGACGCTAGCTCTGATGACGACCAACCATATTCCGGGCGGCCGCTTCCTCCCCGAGGTATCGCGCTCGCTGTTCTCGGAAGCCACCTATAACGGCATCGGATTCGGCCTCGGCTTTGCCGTGACGATGCGCCCGGCCGAGACGCTGATCGCCGGCAGCCCCGGCGAATACAATTGGGGCGGCGCGGCCACGACCTCGTTCTGGATCGACCCGGCCGAGGAGCTGATCACCATCTTCATGACGCAGGTGCTGCCCTCGAGCGCCTACCCGCTCCGGCGCGAGCTGCGCAGCATGGTGTACGCCGCGATCACCGAGAGCAATCTGTAAGACAAACGAAATGATCCCGCGGCTCCGGGGCCGCGGGATCGTTCACTTCAGCATCTCCGGCACGATCAGGCGCGGCAGGAACAGCGACACCTCCGGCCACACGATGAGGGCCGCCAGCACGACCAGCATCGGCACCAGCATGATCGCGGTGTCCTTTAGCGCATAGCGCAGCCGCACGCCCGCAACCGCGCAGGCGATCATCAGGCACAATCCGTAAGGCGGCGTCACCAGCCCGAACGCCAGCGACACGATCGAGATGATCGCGAACTGGACGGGGTGCAGATCGACGGACTTGGCCAACGGCTCCAGCACGGTGCCCACGATCACGATCGCCGGAATGGCGTCGAGAAAGCAGCCGACGACCAGGAAGCAGAATGCAATGAAGAAGCCGGCTGCAATCGGTCCCATGCCCCAGGTCGAGACGTTGGCCAAAAGCTCCTGCGGAATCTTGTAGTAGGCCAGCAACCAGCCGAACGCGCTCGCGGTGCCGACGCAGAACAAAGCAACGCCGGCAAGGCGTCCCGTATCAWGCAGGGCCCTGTACAGTTCGCGCCAACCGGTCTCGCGATAGAAGAACGCCGACAACGCCACGGAATAGAGCACCGCAACGCAGGCGGATTCGGTCGCGGTGAACCATCCGAGCAGGATGCCGCCGACGATGATGAACGGCGTCATCAGCGCCGGTATCGACCGCCAGATCGCGCAGCGCATGTCCCGCCAGCTATCCTTCGGATAGGTCGGATAGCCCCGGCGCACCGCGTAGACATGCACGGTCGCCATCTGGGCGCCGGCGATCAGGAGACCCGGCACGATGCCGGCCAGGTACATAGCGGCAATCGAGGTCGAGATCAGCCCGCCCCACACGATCATCAGGATCGAGGGCGGGATGATGACTGCCAGCACCGCCGATACAGCCGTGATCGCGATGGAGAACGAGAGATCGTAGCCTTCCTTGGTCTGGGCATCGATGAAGATCTTCGACTGGCTCGCCGCATCGGCAGTCGAGGAGCCGGAGATGCCCGCGAAGAACACCGAGAGCACGACGTTGATCTGCGCCAGCGATCCCGGCCAGTGTCCGACCATCGATCGCGACAGCGCGACCAGCCGGTCGGTGATGCCGCCGATACTCATCAGATTAGCGGTCAACAGGAAGAACGGCACCGCCAGCAGGATAAACGAATTGTAGGCGTTGAAGGTTTCCTGCGCGAGCGTCATCAGCGACAGATGCGGCTCGATCAGCAGGATCGGCACGCAGGCAAGGCCAAGCGCGAAGGCGACCGGCACGCGAATGACGAGCAGGCCGATGAAAACCCCGAACAGAACCGCCGCGGCCTGTCCGGCAGAAAGAACATTCCCCGTCATTGCTTCGCCCCAACCAGAATCCGTATTTCATCAAGTATCTGCTCGCCCGCAAACACGATCCACGTCACGCCGGCCACCGRCCAGGCGACGTGGATCAGCCAGAGCGGCAGATCAGCCAGCTCCGACGTCCTGTTCCAGGCAAACCGTGTGAATTCGAGACCGGCCCACACAAACACAAATGCAAGCGCCAGCACGCCGAGACGGGCGAGGATTCGCACCAGAGCCTCCGACCGACGCGACAGATCGGGCCAGACGTCGACCTCGAAATGCTGCGACTCCCGGATTCCGACCATGGCGCCGATCATGATGGTCCAGACGAACAGGAAGCGCGCCATCTCCTCCGTCCAGATGTAGGAGGGAATGAGGGAGGTGTAGCGCGATATGATCTGCAGCGTCACCGGGATGACGAGAATGCCGACACAGGCCGCGAGCAGGATTTCGAGCAATTTCGCATAGGCCGCCGTCGCTCGGCGCCATAGCGACGGGGTCGCCGCAACAGGTATTTCGGTCATTGGAGCTCCGCGGTGGCAATCATCACCAAAGGGGCAAGCCGCAAGGCTTGCCCCGATATTC
>NZ_JBFUES010001085.1:0-2330 GCF_056403875.1 Bradyrhizobium sp. P2_E8 | reverse complement strand
CCGCATCGCCACCAACCGGCAGTTGTCGGAAGCCGCCTACAAAAGCGTGCTCGAGCGTCTCGATGGCGTGGCGGATTCCCGCCTTGCCGGTGCCATGAGCAAGCTCGTCGCGGTCCATGACGCGCTCATGCCGCTGCGGCCCAAGGCGGAAACGGCTATCCACCAGGCGAAGGCGGAGCGTGACGCAAAGGTCGGCGACGAATTCCGCAAAGCTGCGCAGGATTATCTCGATGCCATTCTGGCGCTGACGGCCGAGCTCGAGAACGCGCTCAAGCTCACGGATCCCGTGGTCGATCATCTCCTGGGCGTAAAGCAGTCGGCCTGGGCCGCACGCAATTTCGGCGGCCTCGTCGCCATCCGTCTGGAAGCCGCGGCCGCGAGCGGCAAGCCCTGGAGCGCCGCCGACATGGTCGGCGCCGCCGAGGATACCGGCCGCGCCAAGCAGGCCTGGAGCCAGGTGCTGGATGTCGCCGGCCGCCCCGACGCTCCCGCAAGGCTCACTGACGTGATCGCGCGCTCGAAGCAGGGCGATGCCGCCGCCATGACCGAGCGCCAGCAGGGCTTCATCAAGGCGCTCAGCAACAACCAGACCATCGACATCAAGATCGAGGACCTGTCGAAGCTCAACACCGCCATTCTCGGCTACAGCGTCGAGGCCGGCCAGGTCGCGCTCGCGGAAATGGTCGCCCGCGCCGAGCAGCAGATGACATCGGCGAAATGGAGCCTGGCGCTCAATGGCGGGATGATGCTGGTCGCGCTCGCCATCACGGTGTTCGGCTTCATCCTCGTCAATCGCCGCGTCAGCGCGCCGATCCGCAAGCTGACGCAGGCGATGCGCTCCCTTGCCGAGCGCGACTATGCGATCGAGCTCGCCGGCATCGAGCGCGGCGACGAGATCGGGGAAATGTCGCGCGCGGTGTCCGTGTTCCGGGAGAACATGATCACCGGCGATCGCCTCGCCGAGGAACAGGCCGCCGAGCAGGCAAAGAAGGAACGGCGGCAGCTCGCCGTCGAACGACTGATCGAACAGTTCGAGAAGACCGTGACGGAATCGCTGCACACGCTGGCCTCGGCCTCCGGCGAGCTGAACGCCACCGCGCAGTCGATGTCGTCAACCGCCGAGCAGGGCTCGTCCAAGGCGGCCTCGGTCGCGAGCCTCTCGGGCGATGCCTCCTCCAATGTGCAGACGGTTGCCGCCGCCACCGAGCAGCTCTCGGCCTCGATCAGCGAGATCAGCCGTCAGGTCGCCGAATCCTCCAGCATTGCCGGTGCCGCTTCGGCCGAAGCCGACCGCACCAATGCCGAGGTGCAGGCGCTGGCCGATGCCGCGCAGCGCATCGGCGACGTCGTCGCGCTGATCACCGGCATTGCCGAGCAGACCAATCTGCTCGCGCTCAATGCCACAATCGAGGCCGCACGCGCCGGCGACRCCGGCCGCGGCTTTGCGGTGGTCGCATCCGAAGTGAAGAACCTCGCTACGCAGACCGCGAAGGCGACCGAGGAGATCACCGGCCAGGTCGCCGCGATCCAGGGCGCAACCCAGTCCTCGGTGACCGCGATCCGATCGATCGGCTCCACCATCCAGCGGGTCAACGAGATTGCGGCGGCGATCGCGGCGGCCGTCGAGCAGCAGGGCGCCGCGACCCGCGAGATCGCGCGCAACGTGCAGCAGGCCTCGCAAGGCACCAACGAGGTCTCGCGCCACATCTCCGGCGTCTCTCAAGCCGCCGGCCAGACCGGCGCCGCCGCCGGCGAGGTGCTGGATTCCGCCAAGATGCTGGCGCGCCTGTCGGACGATCTCAAGCGCGACGTCGACGGCTTCGTCGGCGATCTCAGGGCGGCGTAGATCTGTAGGGTGGGTTAGCCTGCGGCTGCGCGCAGCGCAGTCCGCTGGCGTAACCCACCACTGTTCCTCTCCGCAGAGGCAGAAGAGGTGGGTTACGCCCCGCGGACTGCGCTTCGCGCAACCGCGGTGCTAACCCACCCTACGAAGCTTGACGAAATCACGGCACCATCGTCGCCGCGATCTTCTCCGCCGACATCAGGACCGGAAAGTTGGTGTTGGCGCATGGCACCACCGGGAAGATCGAGGCGACGACGACCCGCAGGCCCTGGATGCCCCTGACGCGGCCCTGGTTGTCGACCACCGCCATCGGATCGTCAGCCCGGCCCATGCGGCATGAGCACGAGGCGTGCCACACGCCGATGGTCGCCTTGCGCACGAAGGCTTCCAGCGCCTTGTCGTCGTTCATCACGTCATCGAAGCTGATGCCTTCGACCACGAAATTGTCGATCATGTAGTGGCGCAGCGCCGCCGGCCCGTCCATCAG
>NZ_JBFUES010001084.1:0-2744 GCF_056403875.1 Bradyrhizobium sp. P2_E8 | reverse complement strand
GCCCGATGCCGGCGGCGCGACCGTCAACGTCGCGGGCGTGCCGTCGCTGTCGTCGCCGAATTCCGGCCTCTCGATCAGCGACCAGGTCGTGCCCGAGCTCGACATCAGCTATTTCTTCACCAAGAACATCGCGGCCGAGCTGATCCTCGGTGTGACCAGGCATTCGATCAGCGGCACCGGCTCGCTCGCGAATTTGCCGATCGGCAAGACCACGCTGCTGCCGCCGACGCTGACGCTGCAATATCACTTCGACAATTTCGGTGCGTTCAAGCCGTATATCGGCGCCGGCGTGAACTACACCGTGTTCTTCAACAATTCCGCCGCCAATGCGCCGGCCGCCATCGCCGGCCCGCCCGCGATCGTCGCCACCACCACCAGCCTGCACGTCAGCAACGCCTTCGGCGGCGCCGTACGAATGCACGGTGCGGGGATGCCGATCGTGCAGGAGCTTCGCGAGCGGGTCGCGATCCTCGGGGTGTCCCTGTACGGCGATCTCGAACAGCGATTCCTGAATGTCCCGGGGCATCTCACCCCAGACCGACAGCGCCGCGTGACCAAGCATCAAGGCAAAGCGTTCTTCGTTGACTTGCATCTTTGATCCTCCGCGCGGGAACAATGCGACATCAGACGCATCGTTCCCGGCGGCAGCCACCTACGCCTCGCCGGCCGGCTGTTGAGATCATGCAGCCTCCGCCTCGGCCTCCGCGAATCTGCCAGGCAGGCCTCGACACGCGCCGGCACGCCCAAACAAAAACGCGGCGGGGTGGCCCGCCGCGTTCAAATCCGGTTCGATGGTTAATCGGAGGACGGAGAATTACTCCTCCTCGTTGTCCTGCTTCTTGCCGCCGAGGGTCTTCAGCTTGGCGAAGACGGCGTCGACGTTGAGGTCGTCGCTCGATCGCTCGGCCGGCTCGAACTCGTCCTTCTTGGTGGTCTCCGAGGCCGGCAGCAGGGTCGCGCCGCCATAGGCCGCGTCGATCGGCTTTTCCTTGGCCGCGCGGGCCACCTCGAAATCGAGCTCGATCTGCGAGCAGAGGCCGAGGGTGACCGGATCGATCGGGGTCAGCGAGGAGGTGTTCCAGTGGGTGCGGTCGCGCACGCTCGCGATCGTGCTCTTGGTGGTGCCGACCAGGCGCATGATCTGGGCGTCCTTGAGCTCCGCGTGGTTGCGCAGCAGCCAGAGGATGGCGCTCGGGCGCTCGTGGCGGCGCGAGACCGGGGTGTAGCGCGGGCCCTTGCGCTTGGGCTGCGGCGGCAGCACGACCTTGCTCTCCTGGAGGCGGAGGCGGTAATCCGGGTTCTTCTCGCCCTTCTCGATCTCCTCGCGGGTGAGCTGGCCGTTGGAGAGGGGATCCATGCCCTTGATGCCCTGGGCCGCGTCGCCGTCGGCGATCGCGCGCACCTCGAGGGGATGCATCTTGGTGAAATCGGCGACCTGGTCGAAGGTCAGCGCGGTGTTGTCGAGCAGCCAGACGGCGGTCGCCTTGGGCATCAGAGGTGCGTTGCTCATGGCAAATCTCCTTTGTGCTTCGCCCACCCCTTTGGAGGCGAAGCCGGTGGTCATCAGCGATGACTGGGAATTCGCGCTATATAAGCCCGGAGGGGGTAGCCACGCAATGGTTCTGCTATAGATAGTGCCTTGACAGCGCCCGAAAGGGGGCCCAATTCCCTCTGAAGTCGCCGTAAGCCCGTACCCAAGCCCTATTCATCCATCGACCGCTTCCCGCCCCCATTTGGCGAGGTGATTCGGTCCCGAGATCGCTCAATGTCAGCAAAACCAGACCTCAAGATCGTGCTTTGTTCTCCCCGCGGCTTCTGCGCCGGGGTGGTCCGGGCGATCGACACCGTGGAACGGGCGCTCGATAAATACGGTGCCCCCGTCTATGTTCGCCATGAGATTGTGCACAATAAATACGTCGTCGACGGGTTGAAGAAGAAGGGTGCCATCTTCGTCGAGGAGCTGGCCGAAATCCCGGAAAACACCTCCGCGCCGGTGGTGTTCTCGGCCCATGGCGTGCCGAAATCGGTTCCCGCCGACGCCCAGTCCCGCAATTTGTTCTCGCTGGACGCGACCTGCCCGCTGGTGACCAAGGTCCACCGCGAGGCCGCGATCCACTTCAAGCGCGGCCGCGAGATCTTCCTGATCGGCCATTCCCATCACCCCGAGGTGGTCGGCACGCTCGGTCAGCTCCCCGTCGGCGCCGTCACCCTGATCGAGACCGCCGAGGACGCCAAGACCATCACCCCGAAGGACCCCAACAACCTCGCCTTCGTGACCCAGACCACACTGTCGATCGACGACACCGCGGAGATCGTCGCGCTGCTCAAGGAGCGTTTTCCGAACATCAACGGGCCGCACAAGGAAGACATCTGCTACGCCACCACCAACCGCCAGCTTGCGGTGAAGAAGGTGGCACCGGTGGTGGACGCCCTGATCGTGGTCGGCGCGCCGAACTCGTCGAACTCGCAGCGCCTGCGCGAGGTCGCCGAGCGTGAGGGCTGCCCGATTGCGGTGCTGGCGCAGCGCGCCGCCGACCTCGACTGGAAGCGGTTCGAAAACATCACCAGCCTCGGCATCACCGCGGGCGCCTCGGCGCCGGAAGTGATCGTCGAGGAGATCATGGACGCGTTCGCCGAGCGCTTCACGCTGCATGTGGAGACGGTCTCGGCCGCGGAAGAGAACGAGTTCTTCCCGTTGCCGCGCCAGGTGCGCCCCGAAGCCGCCGCCGAGTAGACCTCTATGG
>NZ_JBFUES010001083.1:0-2332 GCF_056403875.1 Bradyrhizobium sp. P2_E8 | reverse complement strand
GTGCTCGACTGGTTCGGCAATCTCTGGCGCTTCTTCGCCTTCACGCCGCTCGCCAATCTCTGCGGCATGCCGGCGATCTCGATGCCGATGGCAAGCCAGGACCACGACCTGCCGCTCGGCATCCAGGCGATCGCCAAGCAGGCCAATGACGGCCTGCTCCTGCAACTCGCCGCCCAGATCGAGCGCGCGCTCGACGGCAAGTGGAACGGCGGCAGGAAGCCGAAGGTGCATGTGAGCTGAGGAGCTGCGATCGCGGCGACATGCGACCGCGATGCCGCCTCAGTTCTTCACCGCCGGGATCTCCTCATTCGGCTGCTGCTGCCCCTGCTTGTACATCGCCAGCGCCTTGTCGAGCGCTTCGCGCAAGGCAAGCGCCGCGGCCACGCTGCAACGCAAGTGCGCGGTCTGGATCACGTCGACCCTGACCGCGGCGCCAACCGGCATCAGCAGGTTGGCGGCGAGCTCGATCTGGATCGCGCCGTTGTGATGGCCGAAACAGGACGCACCGTCGAAATAGATGATCGGCGCCCGCTCGGAGCTCGAGCTCGAAATGGTGACCGGCCCCTGATTGGTGCCGGGTGTTTCGGGGTCGGCCATAAGCGCTCCTTGCGGCTAGTCGAACGAACGAAGCGCCCACCATCGGCGCTTCGACCCGCCCTGTCGAGGCCCAACCGCCGGCAGACCTGCCACATGACGCGTATTCGGGGTTTTGCGCGGCGCCCGGCACTGGTCTAGAACATCGCCATGTCCAGCTCATCGACGCCAAGCCTGCCTGCCACGCTCCCGTTCGAGGAACTCGCCGAGGCCATCAAGGGCCGCCGCTCCGACTACGGCCATATCAGCGGGCTCCAGCTCGACCGCTTCGCACCCGGCGAGGCCTGGTCCAGCCTGCCCTACCGCCCCGTCTTCGTCGGCGACACCGAGACCGGGGTGCTGCATGGTGGCGTCGTCACCGCGATGCTGGACGAGAGCTGCGGCATGGCGGTGCAGCTCGCGCTCGACGGCACGCGCGCGATCGCAACCCTCGACCTGCGTATCGACTATCAGAAGCCGGCGACGCCGGGCCTCGACATCAAGGCGCATTCGATCTGCTACCGCACCACGCGCTCGATCGCCTTCGTGCGCTCCACCGCGTATCAGGAGTCCGAGGACGATCCGGTCGCGACCGCGACCGCCTGCTTCATGATCGGCGCCAATCGCACCAACATGCTCGCCGACCGCAGGATGGATTCGCGCAGCATCCCGACCCTGGAGGCGCCGGAGGATCCGGATGGCCCATTCGCCCGCAGCCCGTTCGCGCGCTGCCTCGGCATCCGCGTCAACGACGACGGCACGCTGACGATGCCGTTCTCGCCGAAGATCATTGGTAACCCGATCCTGCCCGCGATCCACGGCGGCATGACCGGCGCCTTCCTCGAGACCACGGCGATCATCGGGGTGGCGCGCGAGCTCGGCGCCGCCGCGCCGCCCAAGCCGATCGGGCTGACCATCAACTACTTGCGCTCCGGCCGCGCGCTCGACAGCTTTGCCAATGTCTCGATCGTGAAGCAGGGCCGACGCATCGTCGCCTTCGAGGCGCGGGCCTGGCAGGACGACGCGGACAAGCCGATCGCCACCGCCTTCGGCCATTTCATGCTGCGGCCAACGCCCGGAAGTGACGAGGAATAGGCGTATTTTCCCTTGACGGCGAGGGACCGGGCCACAACGATAGCGTGGTTCCTGCGAGAGGTATTGGATTGCGGCATCCGCTCGACATCGTCGCCATGTTCGCCGCGCTCTGGCTGCTGGCGTCGATGGTGCTCGACGCTCTGACGCCGAAGGAGCTGACCGCGGTGATGATCGGCATCGCGATCGGGCCTGCCGTGGTCATCACCGCGGTGTTCTACTATCTGCGCTGCCCGCGCACGGATTTCGCGGTGATGTTCGCCGCGCTGTGGCTGATCTCGGACATCGCCATCGCCTTCATCTCGCCGAAGGAGCTGCCGCATTTCCTGATCGTGCTCGGCTTCGTGCCGGCCCTGCTGATCGGCGGTGTCCTGCACTGGCAGCGCTTCCAGCACCGCCACGAGCGGCTGCCCGCGCCTTCGGTGAAGCGGGGCTAGCGCGGCAAGAGGTTGGTCTTCGCGAGATCCAGCACCTCGTCGCCACGGCCGTTCATCACCGCGCGCAGCACCCAGAGGCTGAAACCCTTGATCTGCTCGGGCGTGATGGTCGGCGGCATCGACAGCTCCTGCTTGGCGGTGACGACGTCGAGCAGCGCCGGCCCGTTGTGAGCCAGCATCTCCTTCATCGCGCCCGGGAGCTCGCCGGGGTCCTCGACACGCTTCGCGAA
>NZ_JBFUES010001082.1:0-2343 GCF_056403875.1 Bradyrhizobium sp. P2_E8 | reverse complement strand
CCGCCGACTTGTTCACAACGTACTGATTCACAACTGGAAGTTAGTGTCAGTATGTTAGTAAAGTTAGAGCGGCTGGAGAGCGCGGAAAAACAAGCACTTAAGCTCGATTCCGGTCCCCGATAGCACGAGGATTGGGTCCTCGATAGCACGAGGGTTGCGGTCCCCGATAGCACGAGCTGATTCACAGGTTGTCCTCCGAATTTGGAATGAGACCGCGGCGGCGGCGTGCCGTTAAGGGATCAACAGGCGTAGGCGCGAAGTTCAGCCGCTCGGTGCCGTTCGGATCGCGTGTGAGCACGAGCTGATAGCCGGGCAGTGTCTGGCGCTGAACGATCTGCCGTACGTCGTAAGCAAAATGCTTGAGCGGCGAGAGGATGCCGGACTTGGCATGGAGGTGCACAAGATCAAAGCTCCAGCCGCCGGCCTGACGACCGCCGTGCTTGCGCACGAGCCGGTAGAGCCACCGCTCAAGCCCGCCCGTCAGATCGAAATACGCGCGATCAATTGTCAGCACGAGCGCGTCATCGATGACGCCCGCATAGAACCAATCCGGCAAAATCAGCTCGAGGCCAAACGGGCGACCATTTGCATCGGCCGTCTCCTTCCACTCGTTGATCCAGGAGAAGCGATGGCGCCGACGTTCTGCCGGCTGACGGATCGACGTCAGCACGGTCGTTGACTGCAACCTATCGAGACCCGCCTTCAGCCGGTTATAGTCGCGCGCACTGGTGCCGCGGCCGACAAACGTCAGTATCTCGTAAGGCGTTGCAGCCATCAGGCGCGACGTCTTCAAGCCGGCGTCGCGGGCTTCGACAATCTGGGACGCGGCCCAGATCAAAACGTCTGCATCCCAGATGGTCGCCAAGCCGTGTTCCGGCACGGCTTCGACACGAATTGCGATCGCACCCGCGCGGAAATCGATCGGCACAGTGCGTCTGGTCTTCGCCAGCGAGAAGAACGGATAAGCCATCAGGTCCTGCGCGTCGCGGGGCGCGAGATCGCCGGGCAGCGCCCGAAAGAGTTCAAGCTGGTCGCGCTCGGAATGGTGTTTGCGCCGCATGGTCACTGCTCTCACGCGGCGATCAGCGACGTTCCTGGCCCGCATACGGGCGCAGCACCGGGTGCTTCTTGGCCGGCAGCACGGTGCCCTTGCCGGGATCCGACGTTGACGTCTTGGCGCCGAGATCAGCCCATGCTTTCAGGTCATCCAGAGCGTAGACGACGCGTCCGCCGATCTTCCGATACGTCGGTCCTGTGCCGTACGTGCGGTGCTTCTCAAGCGTGCGTCCCGAGAGACCAAGATACCGCGCGGCCTCCGGTGTACGCAGGAAGCGCGGGGGCAGTCCGGTCATTGCATCGGGCATTTGAGAACTCCAAGGTGACAGCGTACCGCGCATAGCGGCGCCGGCGTGTGTGCGGTCATCATGGAGAAGCAAGTTCTCGGAGGGGGATGCCGAATATTGGGGGTACAATTTTCGATACCCCTCGGCCGAGGGGCTACTTGTCCCTGCGGCCACGCCGGAGAAGTTTGCGGTAGCCTCCGCGGACCAACGCGAGGCCGCCCTGCACCAGGCGGACCGTTCGATTGCGCAAATCGTGCGTCTTCCAGGCGCGATCAGGGATGCTCTTTTTCCCGAACAGCGCTTCGGCGGTAATGCGATAGCTGCCACCGGAAGTATGCGCATCGAGCGCGCGGATGGCGGCGCTCAGGCGTTCGCGCCGCTGCTTAGATAACTTGTGAAAGGCAGGACCTGGCGCGCGTCCATTCATTGCGCGCCACAGCCGGCGGGCTGCATAGGCGCGCGCTTCTAAATCGCCATTAAACGGCAATTCGGCTGCGTATGACGCGCCGACCACGGGAGGCTCTTTGGACCAGACACGGTGATCCATCGCCCCGATGCGCAGCACGATATGCCAGCCGTCGGCGGCGCGGCGCACCTGCCCCGCTGTAAGGTCGAGCAGTGGCCGAGAGGCCGAACTTCGATCGGCGGTCGACGCGACCGTGACTGGAACGACGGTCGTTAGAACCTCAGGCGCCCAAAAGATTATGTGCTCGTCGAAGGACCGCAGGGGGTCATGGGCGAAAGCAGATGCCCCACCTCCTCCTGAACTCCGCGGTCGCTTCGCCATCTGGGCTGCTAGCGATCATCGCTTCGTAATCGCGTCGATAGTCCGCGTTACGACGAAGACATTCCCAGGCGATGTCGGTGATTTCGGCGTCTTCTAGGCTCTTGTAGGAATCCGGCGACCGCCAGTCGAATTCAGGCATTGCTTCCGCCCCATTGCACGCAGCTAACAAGGATTGCGGCGCAATAGCAGCTAACAAGGATTGCGGGGCAATAG
>NZ_JBFUES010001081.1:0-2348 GCF_056403875.1 Bradyrhizobium sp. P2_E8 | reverse complement strand
CCACGGAACTGCTCGACCTGCAGGGCATCGGCCATGCGGGCGAGATAACCGTCGATCAGCGGTTGCACATAGGCGTTCGCGACCGCGGTGGACGTGCGCTCATATTCGCGGATTTCCGGACACACGGCCGATGACACCGTCACGGAAATTCCGGGCATCTCCTCGCTGAGGATCGCGGCGGCGCGGCGCTCGTGCTCGGGATTGGCGTAGGAGTGCAGGAAGGCGATCGCGACGCTCTCGACCTTCAACTCACGCAATTTTGGCGCGAGTGCGCGCACCGAGGCTTCGTCGAGCGGGAGACGGACGGCGCCGTGCGCGTCGATGCGCTCGGGCACGGTGAAGCGCAGGCTGCGCGGCGCCAGCGGCGTCGGCTTGTCGATGGCGAGATCGTACTGGTCGTAGCGGCTCTCGGTGCCGATATCGAGCACGTCGCGAAAGCCCTCGGTCGCGATCAGCGCCGTCTTGGCGCCACGGCGCTCGATGATCGCATTGGTCGCGAGCGTGGTGCCGTGAATGAAGACGTCGATGTCGCTGATATGGGCGCGCGCATCGGCGAGAATGAGACGCATCCCGTCCAGCACCGCCTGTTCGGGCCGCTGCGGCGTCGTCAGCACCTTGCGCGTCTTGCGCACCTCGCCCATGTCCAGAACGATGTCGGTGAACGTGCCACCGATATCGACGGCAAGCCGCACCTCGGCTCCCTCAAGCATTCCAAAATTCTCCGGCTGATCGTCAAGACTGGGGACAAAAACGCAGCAATTTCCGTGCCATCAGGCATGCCGGCAACGCCGCGCCCGGCCATTCTGCTTGGCACCCATGCAATACGCAAGGCGTGTTCGCCTCGCAGGCGATCAGAGCAGGAATGCAAGCGCCGCTTCGCAGCGCTCCTCGACCTTGAGCGTCAGGAGATCGTCGGCGCGGGTGCGCCCGAGATTGACCGCGGCGATCGGGATCTGCCGCTGCGCGGCAGCCTGCACGAAGCGGAAACGGAATAGACCATCAGCGAGGAGCCCACGATCAGCATCGCGTCAGCCTGCGACAGATGGTCCTGCGCGGTGGCGACGACGTCGCGCGGCACGTTCTCGCCGAAGAACACGACGTCGGGCTTGAGGATGCCGCCACAGGAGTCGCAGGCGGGCACCTTGAACGAGGAAAAATCCGCGTGCTCCAGATCGGCATCGCCGTCAGGCGCATCCGCAGCATCGAGCGCGAGCCATTCGGCATTGGCGCGGCCGAGCGTATCCTGGAATTCGTTGCGCGGCGTCTTCGCCCCGCAGCCCATGCAGCGGACCAGATCGAGCCGGCCATGCAGGTCGATCACCTGCCGGTGGCCGGCGGACTGATGCAACCGGTCGACATTCTGGGTCAGCAGCATCCCGCAGCGCCCGTTCGCCTCGAGCCGGGCCAGCGCATGATGCGCATCGTTCGGCCTTGCCTGGCCGAACCGCCGCCAGCCGATCAGGCTACGCGCCCAATAGCGCCGGCGCGTGTGCTCCTCCGACATGAAGGCCTGGAAATTGACCGGCTGGGTCCGCTTCCAGTTGCCATGGCTGTCGCGATAGTCGGGAATGCCGGAATTGGTGCTGCAGCCGGCGCCGGTCAGCACGAACAGACGTTCGTGCCGGGCGACGAAATCCTGGAGCGGTCGATTTGCCAGCGGAGCATTTGACATGGCGCAGATGTAGTCCGTGCCGCGACATTTTGCCAGATCACTCCCGGACCGGCGGCTCGAAGCCGGCGATGGGTTGATCCGTGCCGGAGAAATGCCGGCGGCGAATGCTCGCGCACCAGCTTGTCCCGCCCGAACACATCACCCGTCAGATCTTGCTGGGGTCGGTGTCATGCCTGTGCTTGTGAAGAAACCGGGCGATCTGCCCACGGAGCGCCGCTGTGTCCAACAATGTTCCGACCGATCCGGCGGTGTCGAAGATCTCCCGCTGAAGCGTCGTTGGCAGAGAATTCCATTGCATGATGACGGCCGCGCCGAGACATCGCAAAACGCGCTCTTCCTCCGCCGCGAGGGCTGCGCCGCGCAGTCGCTCCGTCTCCCCGGCGTTGACTGCATCCACGTATTGGTCCGCGAGCACCTGCTCGTTGTCCGCGCGCGATGCGAGGCTGTCCTGCAACTTCTCGAATTTGCGGGTGTCATCCTTGCCGGACGAACTCCTGGCCAGTTCGCCGTACGCGGCCGCTCTTGCACGATACTGCAGAAATTTGAACATGCCGCCTCCTTTCGTTGAAACTCTCCGCGCATTTCGACCCGCCGGCTAGGCCGGCGTCGCGACACTCAGAGAAGCCAATGGAGCGTCGAACGTGTACGCGAAGCCGCTCTCCTCATAGGTCAGTTG
>NZ_JBFUES010001080.1:0-2353 GCF_056403875.1 Bradyrhizobium sp. P2_E8 | reverse complement strand
ACGTTGAAGTTCGCGGAGATCTGCTGGTAGATCAGGATCGGCAGCGTCATGATCTGGAAGCCGCCGAGCAGGATCGGCGTGACATAGGCGCTGATCGCCAGCGCGAAGACGAGCAGCGAGCCGGCGAGAATGCCGGGCAGACTCAAGGGTAGCGTCACCTCAAGGAAGGCGCGCAAGGGGCTTGCGCCGAGATTTTCCGCGGCCTGCTCCAGCCGCTCGTCGATGCGGCCGATCACGCCGGTCAGCGTCAGCACCATGAAGGGCACGTAGATGTGGACGAGGCCGACCACGATGCCGGTCTCCGTGTACATCAGCTTGAGCGGCTGGCCGATGACGCCGAGCGACATCAGGGTCTGATTGACGACGCCCTTGTCGGACAGCAGCGTCATCCAGGCGAAGGTGCGCACCACGATGCCGGTCAGCATCGGCGCCAGCACCGCCATCAGCAGCAGGGCGTGCCCGGTGCGGCTCTTGATGCGCGCCATCCAGTGCGCCAGCGGATAGCCGATCGCGAGCGCGACCAGCGTGGTCACGAGTCCGATCCGGATCGTGGTCCAGATCACCTCGAGATAAAAGGGATCGTCGACCATGCGGGCGTAGTGACGCGTGGTGAAGGCGACCTTCGGCGCCACCACCGGATTGCCGGTGAGCACGCTCATCAGCGCCATCAGCCCGATCGGCAGGAAAAAGAAGAGGGCAAACAGCAGCGCGCTCGGCAGAATGAAGAGCGCAAGGCCGTTGGGACGCGTGGTCGCGGCGCTGCTCATCGCGTCCCCGTCTGAACGCGCGCTGTATCCTGATCGAGCGGATCGCCGGTCATGCGCCGCAGTTTTGCGGCCATCGCCGCCAGCTCACGGCGGACATCAGCGCGCTCGCCGGCGGTGGTTGCCTGCACCGAATAGGACACCGCGATTCCGATCATCTCGCCGGTCTCGCCGCTCTTCAGCGCAAAGCCTTGCGAGCCGACGCCCTCGATCGATTCATCGGCCGCTTCCGACACGCCGGTGCGGCGGATCTCGTCGAGGCGGGCCATCAACTGCTTGAAGTTCTGCGGCGAGTTGCGCGGCAGCTTTGGATAGGTCGCGGGTACGCGCGCGCGAATGTCCTCGTCGGTGAGGCGGGCGAGCATGGCGCGGCCGTTGGAGGTGGCGAGCGCCGGCGTGCGCTGGCCGGGCGGATTGACGACACGCAGGGGATTCGAGCCCGGCACGATCCTGAGCACGACCTGCTCGTAGCCGTCGAGCACGGCGATATAGCCGGTGTGGCCGGTGCGGGCGCAGACCTCGCGCAGCTCGCGCTCGGCCATGCTGATGAGATCGTCATGGGCGCGGTGCAGCCGGCCGAGCTCGAAGGTGAGCAGACCCGGCCGGTAGCGGCGGGTGTGCGGGTCCTGCTCGAGCAGGCCGCAGTCGCGCAAGGACCGCAGCAGCCGCGAAGTCGAGCTCTTCGGCTTGCCMGTCAGTGCCATCACGTCCGCGAACGACAGATCCGGCCGCGCGCTGGAAAAGCAGCGCAGGATCTCGATCGCGTTGGTGAGGGCGCTCATGAAGCTCGGTCCAAGGCAGTTCCAAATTCCGGAACCTTGTCCCAAATTCTAAGCCTGGCGCGGAAACGGGCAAGCGGAAATTTCCGGCAGGGTGGTGCCCGATTGCGCAGATGCGGCGGAAGGTCGCTCGCCGTTTCGAAGCGGCGCACCGCGGTTGGGCGGTGCGCGCTTTGGGATCAGGCCGCTTCCGCGGCGACGTTGGCGATCCAGTCGCGGGCGAGCGTGACATCGGCTTGCGACAATTGATGGCCCGCCGGCAGGACCTTGTGGGTCACGCCGGCACCTGCCTGCGACAGCAGCGCAGCGAGCCGTGCCGAGTTGCTCGCGGGCACGATCGGATCGGCCTGCCCGGACAGGAGCAGGACCGGCTTGCCGCCGAGCTCCGCCTTGGGCGGATCCGATAGCGGCACCATGGCGCGCAGCAGGATCGCGCCCGCCAGCACGTCCGGTTTCAGCAGCAACAGCGCGGCTGCGATGTTGGCGCCGTTGGAGAAGCCGACCGCAACCGGCGCGGCGATGCCGTAGCGCTGCCGCGCCTCGCTGACGAAGTCGCCGAGCTCGCGCGCACGCAGGCGCACGTCGTCCTCGTCGAACACCCCTTCAGCGAGGCGACGGAAGAAGCGCGGCATGCCGTGCTCGAGCACGCGGCCGCGCGGCGAGAGCAGGGCCGAGCCGGGCGAGATCATCTTGCCGAGCCCAAGCAGGTCGTTCTCGTCGCCGCCGGTTCCGTGGAGCAACAGGAGCGGGGCCGAGCCCGCGCTGGTCGCGGGCTCGAAGCGATGGATGAATGCACTCTCGGTCATGACA
>NZ_JBFUES010001079.1:0-2354 GCF_056403875.1 Bradyrhizobium sp. P2_E8 | reverse complement strand
GGCCATAGCCGATCACTTCGGCATAGATCCTGGCGCCACGGCGCCGGGCATGCTCGAGCTCTTCCAGGACGAGGACGCCGGCGCCCTCGCCCATCACGAAGCCGTCGCGATCCTTGTCGTAGGGACGCGAGGCCTTCTCGGGTGTCTCGTTGAAGCCGGTCGAGAGCGCGCGCGCGGCGTTGAAGCCGGCAATGCCGATACGGCTGATCGGCGACTCGGCGCCGCCGGCGACCATGACGTCGGCATCGCCCAGCGCGATCAGGCGGGCGGCATCGCCGACCGCATGTGCCCCGGTCGAGCAGGCCGTGACCACCGAATGGTTCGGCCCCTTCAGCCCGTGCGCGATCGAGACATAGCCCGAGGCGAGATTGATCAGGCGGCCCGGAATGAAGAACGGCGACACCCGGCGCGGGCCGCGCTCCTTCAGCAGGATGGCGGTTTCGGCGATACCGTTGAGGCCGCCGATGCCGGAACCGATCATGGTGCCGGTCGCGCACTTGTCCTCTTCGGTTTCGGGATGCCAGTTGGCATCGTCGAGCGCCTGGCCGGCCGCGGCCATGCCGAAGATGATGAAGTCGTCGACCTTGCGCTGGTCCTTCGGCTCCATCCACTTGTCGGGATTGAAGGTGTCGTTCGACCCGTCGCCGCGCACCACCGTGCAGGCGATCTTGGTCTGAAGATCGGAGACATCGAAGCTCTCGATCCTGCGCGCACCACTTTCGCCGTTGAGGATGCGTTTCCAGGTCGGCTCGACGCCACAGCCGAGTGGCGAGACCATGCCGAGACCCGTGACGACAACCCGCCTCATATCCGAAAACTCCGCATCGAAAGATTCACGGCCAATAACAAGAAACCGGCTGACCGCTGCGAAGCGGCCCGTCCGGTTTCAATGTTGTCCCCGCGAAAAAGAAGAGCGTTAGCTCTTCGCGTTCTTCTCGAGAAACTTCGTGGCGTCGCCGACGGTGAGAATCGTTTCCGCGGCGTCGTCCGGAATCTCGCAACCGAATTCTTCTTCGAACGCCATCACCAGCTCGACGGTGTCCAGACTGTCGGCGCCGAGGTCGTCGATGAAGCTCGCGGCGTCGACAACCTTCTCGGGTTCAACACCAAGGTGTTCGACCACGATCTTCTTAACCCGCTCGCCAATGTCACTCATTGCATAACCTCGTGTTGTTCCCTGTAGACCCGACCCCCCGGGACGATACGAGCCGTCGTGGTCGTTGACTGCCTTCGCTTACGAACTTTGATTTGGCCCCATCCTAACCGATGCAGGGCCCGGCGAACGACGGCCAAGGCTCCGCATCGCCAATATACAGGGTTTCAAAAACCTGCAATGGCGTTCTTTGCCCATCCGTTGAAGGTCCGGTTACCATACTTCAACTGCCTTGACTACAAGCCTCATTTCGCACCGGAAACGCCCGTTTGCCGCATCCCGCACCGCCATGTGGGCGGTACGGAACGAGGGCTTCAGATCATGGCCATGCCGCCGTTGACATGGATGGTTTGCCCGGTGACGTAGGCCGCTTCGTTTGAGCTCAGGTAGACGGCGGCGGCCGCAATGTCCTCGGGCGTCCCTAGCCGGGCTGCCGGAACCTTGGTCAGAATCGTCTCGCGCTGCTTGTCATTGAGCGCGTCCGTCATCGGCGTCTTGATGAAGCCGGGCGCGATGCAGTTGGCGGTGACGCCGCGCTTGGCGTATTCGGCACCCAGCGTCTTGATCATGCCGATCAAGCCTGCCTTCGACGCGGTGTAGTTGCCCTGCCCGGGATTGCCGGTGACGCCGACCACCGAGGTGATGGCGATGATGCGGCCGAAACGCTTGCGCATCATCAATTTGGTGGCGGCGCGCGCCAGGCGGAAGGTCGCGGTCAAATTGACGTTGATGACCTCCTCCCAATCCTCGTCGCGAAGCTGCACGAAGAGATTGTCGCGGGTGATGCCGGCATTGGCRACGAGGATGTCGACCTGGCCCATCGCGGCTTCCGCGGCGGGCACCAGCGCCTCGACCTCGTCGGCCTTGGAGAGATTGCAGGGCAGCACGAAGGTGCGCTCGCCGAGCTTGCCGGCAAGCTCATCCAGCACTTCCTTCCGCGTCCCTGATATCGCGACCGTGGCGCCCTGCGCGTGCAGCGCCTGCGCGATTGCGCCGCCGATGCCGCCGGTCGCGCCGGTGACGAGCGCCTTTTTGCCAGTCAGATCGAACATCGATAACTCCTTCAAAGCACGATCCGGAAAAGTGCGCAGCGGTTTTCCGGAAAGATCGTGCGCAAACTAAAGAACCAAGGCGCGATGACGAATCATCGCGCTTCAGGCCTGCTTCGAAGCGGCCAGTGCATCCTTGGCCGCCGCAATGT
>NZ_JBFUES010001078.1:0-2358 GCF_056403875.1 Bradyrhizobium sp. P2_E8 | reverse complement strand
ATGTGCGGCCGCGCCTACTCACCGCGCTTCCTGTGGATGTGGCCGAACGCGCGCATCTCGGTGATGGGCGGCGAGCAGGCCTCGATGGTGCTGAGCCAGGTCCGGCGCGACAATATCGAGGCCAGGGGCGATAGCTGGTCCAAGGACGAGGAAGATAAATTCCGCGAGCCGATCCGCGCGCAATATGAGAGCCAGGGGCATCCCTATTACGCGACCGCGCGTCTGTGGGACGACGGCGTGATCGATCCGGCCGACACGCGCCTCGTCCTCGGCCTCGGCCTCTCGGCGGCGTCGAATACGCCGATCGAGCCGACCAAATTCGGCCTGTTCAGGATGTAATGCGATGGACCGCTCAAAGCTCTACCGGCGTTTTCGCACCCTCCTGATCGCCAACCGCGGCGAGATCGCCTGCCGCGTCATCCGCACCGCGCGCGCCATGGGCCTGCGCACGGTCGCGGTCTATTCCGAGGCCGACCGCGACGCGATGCATGTCGCGCTCGCCGACGAGGCCGTGCTGCTGGGACCGGCGCGGGCCCGCGACAGCTATCTCAACGTCGAGCGGCTGATCGAGGCCGCGCGCAAGACCGGCGCCGAGGCCGTGCATCCCGGCTACGGCTTCCTGTCGGAGAATGCCGAGTTTGCGCATGCCTGCCTCGATGCGGGGCTGGTCTTCGTGGGGCCGACCGCCGGAATGATGACGGCGATGGGCTCGAAGTCCGGCTCGAAAGCGCTGATGGAGAAGGCCGGCGTGCCGCTGGTGCCCGGCTATCACGGCGAGGCCCAGGACGAGGCGACGCTGGCCAAGGCCGCCGACAAGATTGGCTTTCCCATTCTGGTCAAGGCATCCGCCGGCGGCGGTGGCCGCGGCATGCGCATCGTGCGCTCGGCCGCCGAGCTTGGCCCTGCGATCGTCAGCGCCAAGCGCGAGGCCAAGGCCGCGTTCGGCGACGATCGCATGCTGATCGAGAAATATGTCGACAATCCCCGGCATATCGAGGTGCAGATCATCGGCGACAGCCACGGCAATCTGCTCTCGCTGTTCGAGCGCGAATGCACGTTGCAGCGCCGGCACCAGAAGGTGATCGAGGAAGCGCCGTCGCCAACCCTCAATGCGGCACAGCGCGAGACGGTCTGCGCCGCGGCGCGCAAGGCGGCGGGCGCGGTGGATTATGTCGGCGCCGGCACCATCGAGTTCGTCTCCGACGGCAAGGACGTGTTCTTCATCGAGATGAACACACGTCTCCAGGTCGAGCATCCCGTGACCGAGCTGATCACCGGGATCGATCTCGTCGAATGGCAGCTGCGCGTCGCCTTCGGCGAGGCGCTGCCGCTCAGGCAGGACGAGATCCGCCTCAACGGCCACGCGGTCGAGGCGCGCGTCTACGCCGAGAATCCGACCAAGAACTTCATGCCGTCGGTCGGCAGGATCTCGACCTGGCGGCTGCCCGCGGAGACCGGCGGCCTCCGCATCGATGCCGGCTATCGCGAAGGCGACAGCGTCTCGCCCTATTACGACGCGATGCTGGCCAAGATGATCGCGTGGGCACCGACCCGGGATGTCGCGATCGAGCGGCTGAACCGCGGACTGGAGGACTCCGACGTCCGCGGCATCGTCACCAATATCCCGTTCCTGTCGGCGCTGATCACGCATCAAAAGGTGCGGGCGAATGCGATCGACACCGGCTTCATCGAGCGCGAACTGGCGGTGCTGACGCAGGCTACGCCTGCGCCCGGCGAGCTCGAGCTCTGCGCCGCGGTCGCCGCTGTTGTCAACGACGAGCGGCAGGCGGCCCAAGTGGACGCGAATTCGCCGTGGCAGACGTTCGGCTGGATGCCAGTCGGCCGCCGTCAACGTCATTTTGCCTTCCGTGTCGGACACGGGCCCGAGCAGAAGATCACCCTCAACTACGGCAGCGGGCCGTCGACGCTTGTGATCGGCGACCGCGAGCTGGCCTTCGCGATTGCACCGAAGGATGGCGGCTTCGATCTGACGCTCGACGGCGTCAAATCGTCCGTCGCCGCCGTGATCGACGGCCATGAACTCTATTTGCGCACGCGCCACGGCCGGTTCGACCTGCATTGGGTCGATCCGTTCGGCGGCGAGACCGAGGAGCAGGCCGGCGCGGACAAGATCGCGGCACCCTTGCCCGGCACGGTCGTCGCCGTGCTGGCCGAGGAGGGCGCAACGCTGGAGAAGGGCGCGCCGATCCTCACCCTCGAAGTGATGAAGATGGAGCAGACGCTGCGTGCGCCCTATGCCGGCGTGCTGAAGTCGATCAAGTGCAAGGTCGGCGACATCGTGCAGGAAGGCGTCGAGCTCGCCGTGGTCGAGCCTTCGGGAGAATGAGATGAGCGATC
>NZ_JBFUES010001077.1:0-2362 GCF_056403875.1 Bradyrhizobium sp. P2_E8 | reverse complement strand
GGATGCGCTCCCTGCTCGTCAGCGCGTCCCAGAGATCATCGACGCTCGTGTCGTAGAGCCGCGTCAACGTGACCGCGCTGGCCGCTCTCCCGTCCTTCTCGAAATTGCGCACCGAACGCGTGGCGAGCCCCAACACCCTGACAACGTCAATCTCCATCCCGGTTCTCCCTGTCGTTTCACGCCGATGAATATCGGTATCGACTTATATAAGTCAATACTTAATTTAACAGCGGATCCGGGCCCTGCCGCAGGTGTTCGTCGTCGTCCACAGTGTGAACGTGCGTGTGAGATGCTTCACAAGGAGCGACAATCAAGCGCCGAAGAGGCTTGCGCCAGCGCCAGACCTACTCCGTCATCAGCCGGCTCGGCCAGCCCACGCGGACGAGCAGGTCGTCGGGGCCATTGAGCGCGAATTCATACATGCCCCACGGCTTGTGCTCGGCCACGCGGCTCGGCTCGGCGATCTCCGGGCTCATCGCCGCAGCCAGGCCTCGGACCCGGGGCGTGTAGACGTAGACGCCGAACGGGTTGCTCCCCGGAGTGAGCCAGCCTTCCACCGCCTGCTGCAGGTGCACCTCGCCACCAACACCATCCGACAGCATCCGATATTCTTCGTAGCCTTGAGCGACCGGCCTGAAGAAGCCGAGCCTGTTCCACCACCGTTCCGCTGCATCAAGGTCGTTGCAGGGAATGATTGCGACTACGCTCGATGTCCGCCGCTCGTCCATGGCGCTGCTCCGTTGAATATCATGCAATGATTGCACCTTGTGCCTCGCTGGTGACCTCGCTTCGACATCGCACATGAAGTTGGCGCGGCTACGGCGACGGCGCGAATAGAGGCGAGGATCACCTTAGCAGGCGTCGATGAACTCTTGAATACGATCCGCCACGATCCGTCCCGCGCGGCTGTTGAGGTGCACGCCATCGGTATGGAAACGCCATCCATTCATGCGCGCGACCTCGTCGAGGCTTCGCCGMAGCACGAGCACACGGAACGCGTCACGATAGAATGGCAAAAAACTGAATGACGTGAATGCCTGACCGGGTGAAGCGCGAAGCTCCTCCGCGATCGCTTCATAGAGTTCAATGTAGCGGCAGTTCTCCTCATCTGCGACGGCAGCCACGATATCGGAATATTCCTTGACCCGGCGGTTGRGCTCCTTCTGGAACGGGTCCTGCGAATCCAGGTTCTCGCCGATCGGGCAGAGTGAGCAAAGCCCGATATCTGCAGCCGCATCGCTCTTCAGCCTGCGGGCCAGTTCGGTGAGGTTCTCGCGGAACCAGCCAGGCGACGGGGCGCATGGAAGGTGCTTTGAAATCGAGAAGAAGCGCCGCGCCCGCCTTGACACGAGGGCGAGGACATCGTTGCCACCAACCCAGACGACGACCTTGCTGGGACGACAGGCAAGCACCGCAGGCGATCGCTTGAGCGCATTGTAGGCCAGGTCACCACCGACACCGAAGTTCTCGAATTTGACTTGCGCATTGCGCGGGCGGGCGCGCAGCTCGGCGATCCAGTCGAAGGCCTGCCCTTTGCCTGCCGTGCTGCTCGATCCGAGGCACGCCACGGTTTTCTGCTCGACGACCGTCATGGTGCTATGGCTCCCGCCGAAGCGTGAACGCCGGCGACATGATGCCGATCCTGCAAAACACTGGCAGCAGCACACTGACAGGGAGGCATGAGCCCCCGCTTGACACTTGCAGCCGGCCTTTAATTCTATATATTCGGGATATGCCGAATATGTCAAACAAAACCGGCAGGGACGAGCAGCGGTTCACAGAGGACGTGGCACGGCTGCTCACGCCCTGGGGCGTACCGCCGGTCGCCGCCCGTCTCTATGGCTATTTGCTTCTCTGCCCTCGCCCCGCCAGCCTCGATCAGATCACCGAAGACCTCGAGATCAGCAAGAGCAGCGCAAGCGTCGCCGCTCGACTGTTAGAGAGTTACACGCTGGCGCGCCGCCATAGCGAACCTGGGACAAAACGCGCGCTTTATGCCGTAGCAGACGACTACGAAGTCATGGTCCGGCAGCAGAATCGTCTGCTCGACGCGTTGGCCGGGCAGTTGAACGCCGGGGCTGAAATAGCTGCGTCCAAGGCGGCAAGCGCGCGTCTCAGGGAGATGGCCGACTTCTATCGGGTCATGCGCGGCGCCATGGAGGACGCCATCAGCCGCTGGACGCGCGGCCGACGACGGCAATGAGGAATCCCGCAGCGGCGCTGACCGTGCGGAAGAATCCGAACCTTCGACGGGAAAGGCAGAAAGATGGGTCTCGTACTAAATCTCATCGTCCAAACGATCGTCTGGTTCGCCTTCATGGGCGCGATCATCTTTGGTGCTGCAGGCACGACGGACTACACC
>NZ_JBFUES010001076.1:0-2366 GCF_056403875.1 Bradyrhizobium sp. P2_E8 | reverse complement strand
GCTTCCGGATGGCGCGCTGCGGATCGTCGCCCGCGGCGTGAAGGAAGACGCGGTCGAGCCGACGGCTTAACCCACTGGCTTAAGTCATGGGTTCCATCTCAAAATGATCTAGCAGGCGAGTGCCGATGAAGTTATTTTTGTAGGACGCTTCGCGCGATAAGGAACTTGCATTGTCCGCTTACGCTGCAACTGGCTTGCAAAGTCTCGGCGATCTACCGTGGGGATCGCATGTCTGCCAGTTCTTCTCGAGCGCAACCGATTTGCGCGATATTCTGGTCCCCTACTTCAAAGCGGGCCTGGAAAACAACGAGCGGTGCCTGCTGGTCGCCATGGACCCGTTTTCGGCCGACGACGCACGCAGCGCCCTGCGAGCGGCAGTAGGTGACTTCGATCGCCGGGAAAAGAACAAGCAGATCGAGATTCACGACGTTCGCGCCTGGTACAACAACGATACCGTCATCAACGGCGAAGAAATCATCGCCGGCCTGATGGCCAGCGAAGAACGGGCTCGCGCCGACGGCTACGACGGTTTCCGCACCCACGGTAACATCGGCTGGATCGGCCGCAATCAGTGGGACGACTTTCAGGATTACGAAGCCGGCGTGACGCGCGGTTTGCGCGGTCGTCGCATGATTTCGATGTGCGGCTACTGCCTGGATAGCTGCGGGCCGAAAGACGTCCTGGACGTGACGGTCCGGCACAGTCACGCGCTTGCAAGGCAAGGCGAAGGTTGGTCATGCGTGGCCGTCACCTCCCATGAATCCCACGAACTGGACCGGTCGGATCGACTTCGCACAGTTCTCATGCCGGACCCTATCCGGTTGCTGACCGACGATCGCGAACTGCGTCATTCCTTGGAACGCTGGAAACGGACGTTCGATCTGGCGATGGTCGCCTCCGACATGGGGACTTGGCGATACAATCTCGCCGACAACATCTGCGAGTACGACGACAACGCCCAGCGTCTCTACGGGCTTGACGAAGCGCGCTTCCTCCACGACCAGGCGGGAGTTTCGGCAAAATTCCATCCTGACGACCTTGAGAAGATGTGGTCGCGGGTTGCAGCGGCCTTGGATCCCGAAGGAAGCGGCCGTTACGACGCGGAATACCGGGTGAAGCAGATCGACGGTAGTTGGCGATGGCTGAGCGCGTGGGGCCTTGTCGAGTTCGAAGGCGAAGGTGCCGATAGAAGACCGGTCGCGATCGCCGGAGCGAGCAGGGATCTTACCAAGCTGAAGCAGGCCGATGAATTGCAACGCCTGCTTCTCAATGAACTGAACCACCGCATCAAGAACACTCTGGCGACGGTTCAGGCGATCGCAGCATCGACGATCCGCGCTTCGCGAACCATGGACGACTTCCAGCAGGCATTCTACGGCCGGATAGCTGCACTATCGAAAACCCATTCGTTGCTGACGGAAAACGAGCAGCGGTTCGTACCGCTCCGGCAAATCTTGAAGAACGAGTTGGAAATCTACGAAGACGGCGACGGGCAGCGCATCGTGCTGTCGGGTCCGGAGGTCATGATTTCGGCCCACGTTTCCGTTTCCTTTGCGATGGCGGTCCATGAGCTTACGACGAATGCGCTGAAGTATGGTGCGCTCTCTGTCCTGGGCGGCGTCCTCTGCGTGTCGTGGACGCTGGACGACACCCGTTTGCTGATGAAATGGGACGAATGTAACGTTCCAATCTCCGAGCAACCCACCCGGGTCGGTTTCGGCAGCCAACTGCTGCAGCGGTTGCTGCCCCAGCAATTGGGCGCTTCCGTCGACATGAACTTCGCGCGGGACGGCCTGAAGGCCGAGATCTCAATCGATATTGGGTGAGGCGTTTCCTCTTCATCCATCCACTGCGCGCCTTGTCAGCGATGCAGAGACGGCATCCACGTGTAGGCAAACCATAAAGGTATTCGGTACGGAGGCGGCCGCCATCCTTCCGGAACCGCGGGTGTTCGGCCGGGTTGGTCCCCCGCGTTCGTCAGCGGAGGACGGCTATCAATGCAAAAGCAGCCCCGGCTCCGAGCCGTCGAAAATCTCCCTCTCTTAGCGCAGCGGCCCGCGAACGAAGCGGGCGTGGTAGCGGCGTCCGTTTACGCTGGCGGAAAGCGCGTTGCGGACATCCGGGTCGACGAAGCCGAAGCCTGGTCCAAGAAGAAGGGCCACGTGGTCTGGGTCGGCCTGCATGAGCCCAGCAAGGAATTGCTAGAACGGGTCGCGGCCCAACTTCACCTCCACCCGCTCGCGATCGAGGACGCTTCGAACGCTCATCAGCAGCCGAAGGTCGAGCAGTACGGCGATGCGCTGTTCGTCGTCGCGCGTACGGCGCAGATTGCGGACGGACAGATCGCGTTCGGGGAGACCCACCTG
>NZ_JBFUES010001075.1:0-2366 GCF_056403875.1 Bradyrhizobium sp. P2_E8 | reverse complement strand
ACGGCGTGCCTTCCTCGATCGTCAATTGATAGAGCGACAGATGCTCGGCCGCTTCATCGATCGCGAGACGCAGTTCATCGGCCCACATCGCCGGCGTCTGGTCGGGGCGGGCGTAGATCAGGTCGAACGAATAACGGTCGAACGAGCGGCGCGCGATGGCGACGGCATCAAGCGCTTCGCGCGCGCTGTGCATGCGGCCGAGCGCCTTCAGCGAAGCATCGTCGAGCGCCTGCACGCCGAGCGAGACGCGGTTGACGCCGGCGGCGCGATAGCCGGCGAAGCGCGTGGCCTCGACGCTGGTCGGGTTTGCTTCCAGCGTGACTTCGGCGTCCTTCGCCACCGTCCAGTGCTTGCCGATCGCATCGAGCACGGCGCCGACGGTCGCAGGCTGCATCAGCGACGGCGTGCCGCCGCCGAGAAAGATCGAGGTGACCTCGCGGCCGGGCGCGCGCTGCGCGGTCGTTTCGATCTCGCGCGCGAAGGCGGAGGCGAAGCGCGCTTCGTCGATCGCGGCGTGGCGGACATGGCTGTTGAAGTCGCAATAGGGGCACTTCGACAGGCAGAACGGCCAGTGCACGTAGACGCCGAAGGCTTCCTTAGCGCGGCTCAAGGCAGATCTCCGCCAGTTTCACGAAGGCACGGGCGCGGTGCGACAGGCCAAGGCCAAGCGGCGGCAGCCCGTGCTTCTCGATGCTTTCCATCTCGCCGAAAGTACGGCTGTGGCCGTCGGGCAGGAACATCGGATCGTAGCCGAAGCCGGCGGTGCCGCGCGGCGGCCAGACCAGCGTGCCGTCGACGCGCGCCTCGACCTCGTCGAGATGATCGTCGGGCCAGGCGACGCAGAGCGCGGAGACGAAATGCGCCTTGCGCTTGTCGGGCGTGGTCGCGCCGCGCTCCTGCAACAGGCGCTCGATCCGCGTCATCGCCGCGGTGAAATCCTTGGTCGGCCCGGCCCAGCGTGCGCTGTAGATGCCGGGCGCGCCGTCGAGCGCGTCGACCACGATGCCGGAATCATCGGCGAAGGACGGAAGCTTGGTCGCCCGCGCCGCCGCGATCGCCTTGATCGCGGCGTTGCTGCGGAAATCGTTGCCGGTCTCGTCGGGCTCGGCAAGGCCGAGATCGCCGGCCGACACCGCCTCGATGCCGTAAGGCGCCAAAAGCTCCTTCATCTCGGCGAGCTTGCCGGGATTGTGGGTGGCGATGACGAGCTTTCCGGTGATTCGGCGGTGCATGGGCCTATTGACTACGCGACAGCCAGTTTCTGCAAGTCCACGAGCCGCGCGATACCCTTCTGGGCCAGCGCCATCAGCGCGAGGAACTCGTCTTGTGTGAACGGTTCGCGTTCCGCGGTGCCCTGCACCTCGATGATGCGGCCGTCGCCGGTCATGACGAAATTGGCGTCGGTCTGGGCTTCCGAATCCTCGGCATAGTCGAGGTCGAGCACCGGGGTGCCGTTGTAGATGCCGCAGGAGATCGCGGCGACGTTGTCGCGCAGCACGTTGGCCTTGACCATGTTGCGCGCCTTCATCCAGTTGACGCAATCGGCGAGCGCGACCCAGGCGCCGGTGATCGAGGCCGTGCGCGTGCCGCCGTCGGCCTGGAGCACGTCGCAATCGACCGTGATCTGGCGCTCGCCGAGCGCTTCGAGATTGATGATGGTGCGAAGCGAGCGGCCGATCAGGCGCTGGATCTCGACGGTACGGCCGCTCTGCTTGCCGGCGGAGGCCTCGCGGCGGGTGCGTTCCGAGGTCGCGCGCGGCAGCATGCCGTATTCGGCGGTGACCCAGCCGCGGCCCTGGCCCTTCAGCCACGGCGGCAGGCGGTCCTCCAACGTGGCGGTGACCAGCACATGGGTGTCGCCGAATTTCACCAGGCAGGAGCCTTCCGCATATTTGACCACGCCGCGCTCCAATGTCACGGGGCGCAATTCGTCGGGCGCACGGCGGCTTGGCCGCATGGGAAATCCTCCAAAACTCACGGGAATAGGCTGTTCGCGGTGCTTGTAGGTGGGGTGAGGGTGAGCGGCAAGGCCTTTTCGGTCCCCAGGCAACTGTCGAGCAAGTGCAAGACCACGCTTGTCATGGACCTCCCGGATGGACAAATTACAAGCATCTGAGAGGAGTTGCCGTCTGTGGCCCATCACGATCCGATCCATCTGATCGCGCCGCGCGCAGGCCTCGCCCAGCTGAATGAGCGGTCCCGCGACATCTTTCGTCAGATTGGCGAAAGCTATCTCGCGACCGGCGAGCCGGTGGGCTCGCGGAACCTCTCACGCCTGATCGCGATGCCGCTGTCGCCGGCCTCGGTCCGCCCCGCCAGGGCCGACCTGGAACAGCTCGGCCTGATCTATGCCCCTCCTACGTACG
>NZ_JBFUES010001074.1:0-2372 GCF_056403875.1 Bradyrhizobium sp. P2_E8 | reverse complement strand
GGTGACACCCATCACCTGCGCGATCGAGGAGGATTTTGGAACCATGGTCGGATGCACGCGCTGCTCGATGCCCTTGGCGGTGCGGACGGCAACGCCAAGCAGCTTGACGCGGTAGCCGAGATCGGCAGCCGCGCGAAGATCTTCCGGCGCGATGGAGGAGATACCTTCGACATACACCGCGCTTTGAGCAACTTTCGTGCCGAAAGCGAGGCTGGCGAGAATGGCGAGTTTTTGCGCGGTGTCGTGGCCGTCAACGTCGAAGGACGGATTGGCCTCGGCATAGCCGAGCCGCTGCGCATCCTTCAGGCACTCGGCAAAGGAGAGACCCTCCTGCTCCATCCGCGTCAGGATGTAATTGCAGGTGCCGTTGAGGATGCCGTAGACGCGGTTGATGCCGGTTCCTGCCAGGCCCTCGCGTAACGTTTTGATGACGGGGATCGCGGCGCCAACGGCTGCCTCGAAATTCAGCGCGCCGCCGTGCTTTTCGGCGGCCTTGGCGAGCTTCAGGCCGTGCTTGGCCAACAGCGCCTTGTTGGCGGTGACGACGGACTTGCCGGCATTGAGCGCGGCCTCGACCGCGGAGAGCGCGGGATCGCCGGCGCCGCCCATCAGCTCGACGAAGCAGTCGACCTCCGGATGCGTGGCGAGCGCCATCGGATCCTTCACCCATTCGACGCCGCGCAGGTCGACAGCGCGCTTCTTGGCCTTCGAGCGCGCGGTGACGGCGACGACGCGAATGCCGCGGCCGCTGCGGCCCGCGAGCACGCGTCCCTGCGTTTCAATCAAACGGACGACTTCGGCACCCACGGTGCCGAGCCCCGCAATGCCCACTTTCAGGGGTGCGACCATGATGCTTATCGAAAACCTGTCGAAGAGAATTAGCGCCGGTTGGCGAGCGGAACGACGTTGTGCAACGTTTCGATGCCGCTTTCAAGGAAGCGGCGCACGCCGCGCGCGGCCTGCCTGATCCGTTGCTCGTTTTCCACCATGGCGATGCGGACATATCCTTCACCATGCTCGCCGAAGCCGACGCCGGGCGACACCGCGACGCCGGATTTCTCCACCATCAGGGTCGCGAACTGCATGCTCCCGACGCTGCGGAAGGCTTCCGGCAGCGGCACCCAGGCGAACATCGAGGCTTCCGGCGGCGGAATCTCCCAGCCGGCGCGGCCGAACGATTCCACCAGCGCATCACGGCGCTTGCGGTAGGTGTCGCGCATCTCCTTGATGCAATCGTCGGGGCCATTCAGCGCGGCGGTCGCGGCGACCTGCACCGGCGTGAAGGCGCCGTAATCGAGATAGGATTTGACGCGAGCGAGCGCCGCGATCACGCGCTCATTGCCGACCGCAAAGCCCATGCGCCAGCCGGCCATCGAATAGGTCTTCGACATCGAGGTGAACTCGACGGTGACGTCCATCGCGCCGGGCACCTGGAGCACCGAGGGCGGCGGGTTGTTCTCGTCGAAATAGACCTCGGCATAGGCGAGATCGGACAGGATCAGGATCTCGTGCTTCTTCGCGAAGGCGACGAGGTCCTTGTAGAAGTCGAGGCTCGCGACATAGGCGGTCGGGTTCGAGGGATAGCAGACCACGAGCGCCAGCGGCTTCGGGATCGAATGTACGATCGCCCGTTCCACCGCCTCGAAAAACTGCGGCGTCGGCTCGGAAGGCACCGAGCGGATCACGCCGCCCGCCATCAAAAAGCCGAAGGCGTGAATCGGGTAGCTCGGGTTGGGGCAGAGGATGACGTCGCCCGGCGCGGTGATCGCCTGCGCCACGTTGGCAAAGCCCTCCTTCGAGCCCAGCGTCGCCACCACCTGGGTGTCGGGGTTGAGCTTCACGCCGAAGCGGCGGGCGTAGTAGCCGGCCTGGGCCCGGCGCAAGCCAGGGATGCCACGGGAGGCCGAGTAGCGGTCGGTGCGGGGCTTGCCGAGCGTCTCCTTGAGCTTCTCCAGCACGTGCGGCGGCGCCGGCAGGTCCGGATTGCCCATGCCGAGGTCGATGATGTCGGCACCGGCGTTCCGCGCGGCCGCCTTGGCCCGGTTGACCTGCTCGAACACGTAAGGCGGAAGGCGGCGGATGCGGTAAAACTCTTCCATGGCTCTCTGGGCTCCGGGCACCCGGTCAGGACAGAATCGACAGGCTAGGACGGCCGTTCGAAGACGAGCCGCCCCCTTCGCAAAAATTACTCCAAATCAAATGCTTAGAGCAATTTTCGACGACGAAGGCTGAAGTCGTTCGCCCTGACTCTCGGCTGAACAGAGGTCTTTTTAGCACGCCAACGCGGTCGCGCCAGCGATTACCTTGCACCGCCTCATTTGGCGTCCTTGGCGGCGACCGCCTGGCGGTCGCGCGCGGCGGCAAGCTCGGCC
>NZ_JBFUES010001073.1:0-2372 GCF_056403875.1 Bradyrhizobium sp. P2_E8 | reverse complement strand
CGTTCACGTCGTCGAAGGAGAGCATCGCGCCAAACCGGTCGGTCGCCGGCTTGTCGAAGCCGACCGCCCCCTCGACGCTCGCGGGATTGCGAAAGGTGCCGATCAGCATGTCCCAGATCGTCAGGTCGCGGTAGTTGAAGGCGTGCACGTCACGCTGGTGATGGATGCAATGCGCCTCCGGCCGTTGGATGATGAAGCCGAGCCATTGCGGCGTGCGCACATTCATGTGCTGGAAGTACCCGTAGAAGGCGGCGATGTAGCCGGTCGCGGCGGCTGCGACCGGATCGAGCCCGAGCACCAGCGTCGTGACCACGGACGCGATCGCAAAGAATGCGATCGTCTCCAGCGGATGGAACAGCGCCGCGCCCGACATGTCCATGCGCTGCGGGCTGTGATGGATCTGGTGGAATAGTCGCCACATCAAGGGGAAGGTGTGGGCGCTGCGGTGCCAGCCGTAATTGACGAGCGAGAGCACGGCATAACCGAGCACCGCGCCGCCGGCGACGCCAAGGCCGGTGAGGTCCATCAGCCTGTGCCGCTCCAGCCAGGCTTCCGGGATCAGTAATGGGGTCAACGTGGCAAGCAGGCCCTGCACGGTCAGGAAGCAGAAGCCCCTGAGCCGCCAATAGGGAATATCCGGGAATTGCCGCGCCGGGATCAGACGCTCGATTCCGAGCATCACGAGATAGGTCACGGGCACCAGCAGGCTGAACAGGTCAATCGCAGACATCGCCTCAGCTCCAACCTTACAGTGTAAGCTCTGCTTCACAATACAGCCTTTCGGTGTAAGGTTGCAAGCGGGTTCGATTCGGATGTCATGATCAAGAAAGCCAAAGCGCGCCGGAAAGCTCCGCCTGCGCCGCGCAAGCGCCGCGCCGCCGGCCACGGGGGCCGAGGACTGTCGCGCGAGCGGATTGCGGCCGTCGCGATGGCGCTGGTCGATCGCGACGGGTTGGCCCAATTCTCGACGCGCAGGCTCGGCGAGGAGCTCGGCTGCGAGGCCATGAGCATCTATCATCACTTCCCGAGCAAGGCGCACCTGATGGATGCGCTTGTGGACCTGATGCTTGCGGAGGCGCAGGTTGCGATGGAGCCGCAATGGGACTGGCGCGAGCGCCTGCGCCGAGCCGCCCACGGCTTCCGCGCCATGGCGCTGAAGCACCCTGCGTTCTTCCCGTTCTTCGCGGTGCATCGGCTCAACACGGCTGCCGGCGTCGCCTATATCGACGGCATCATCGGCATCCTGCGCGACGCCGGCTTTTCCAACCGCGAGGCGGCCGTCTATTTTCGGGAACTCGGCTATTACCTCACGGGCGCGGCACTCGATGAGACGGCGGGCTACGCCCGCGGTCCTTCCTCGGCCGAACCGGTCCCGGACGAAACGATCGCCGCGAACTTCAAGCATCTTGCGGCCGCTGCGCCGTATTTTCAGCCTGCGCATTTTGACGCGACGTTCGAGACCGGCCTCGAGATCCTGCTCGCCGGCATTGAACGTTCGAACCAGAGGCAAGACTAATCCTGTAGATACTTGATTGACTTTTTCAACTGCTGATTGCCGATTGCTTCTTATTGCTCGGGGGAGGCTCGCATGCCCGATCAGGGACAGGTCCGGCGACCTGGAGCGGCGCGGAACGCCGCAGCCTTCGAGGAGGAAACGCCCTGGTGCGAGAAGCATCAGCAGATCGTTCGCGACGAGATCGCGGCCATCAACACGCGCCGCGAGGAAGCCCGGCAACTCGACCCCGACGGCATCGTCGCCTGCCAGATGCTCGACGTCGTCGGGCTCGCCTTGTCCGGTGGCGGCATCCGCTCCTCGGCGATGTGTCTCGGCGTGCTCCAGGCGTTGAACCACCACGATCTGATCAGGCGGATCGATTATCTCTCCACCGTATCGGGCGGCGGCTACATCGGCACCTCGCTCAGCACCACCATGACGGTGACAGGGCGTTTCGTGTTCGGCGAGCGGCCGGCCGGGGACACCGTTACCGCCAGCGAGATCAGCGATACGCCGTCGGTCGGGCACATCAGGAATTATTCCAACTACCTGGTTCCGGCCGGCTTCCGCGATCTCCTGACCGGGATTGCGATCGTGGCGCGCGGCCTGATCGCCAATATCGGGCTGACGCTGCCGGCCGTGCTGCTGCTCGCCGCCGTCACCATCTGGTCGACGCCGCTGCGGAGCTGCCTGACGGTCGCGAACTTCTTCGGTGTCGATCTTGCCGACGGCGCTTCGCCGCAATGCGAGCTGCACCATTTCGGCTGGATCGCGGACCGTTTCGGCTTCGCCGCCATCGGCGCGATCGTCGCGCTGGCGCTGCTTGCCTGCGGCGGAATTGCCTATCTGCGCTCACGGGCGGAGCGGGGCATCGGCC
>NZ_JBFUES010001072.1:0-2379 GCF_056403875.1 Bradyrhizobium sp. P2_E8 | reverse complement strand
GCTCGCGGCCGCGCCGTGGATCGGCTTGCCGGGTTTCACCACGCCGACTTTCCAGGCCGATGCGATCGTCCTGATCGCGCCGGTCGCGCTCATCCTCGTCGCCGAGAATCTCGGACACATCAAGGCCATCGGCGCGATGACGGGGCGGAGCCTCGACGGCTTTCTCGGCCGCGCCTTCCTTGGTGACAGCCTTGCCACGATCGCTTCAGCCTGCGGCGGGGGCACCGGCGTCACCACCTATGCCGAGAATATCGGCGTCATGGCGGCGACGAAGGTCTATTCGACGCTGCTGTTCGCCGTCGCCGCCCTGGTGTCGATCCTGCTCGGCTTCTCGCCGAAATTCGGCGCGCTCATCCTGTCGATCCCGGGTCCCGTCATCGGCGGTCTTTCGATCGTGCTGTTCGGGTTGATCGCCGCGATGGCTGGGCGGATCTGGGTCGAGAACAAGGTCGACTTCGCCAATCCTGCGAACTTGATCACCGTGGCCGTGGCGCTGACCGCGGGCGCTGGCGACCTCACGCTCAAATTCGGCGCGTTCACGATCGGCGGGATCGGAACCGCGACCTTCGGCGCCATCATCCTCTATCAGATCCTCACCTCTTCCCTTGCGCAACACGCGGAATGAATCCCAGGGCTGCGCTGGTGGGATGGAACAAAACGTCGCCTCCGTCGATGATGAGGCACTCCGGAGAAAGCTCATGCCACAGACCGACCGCTCGATCCCGTTTCCCTCGCGCCTCGTTGGCCAATACGCGCTGGTGACCGGCGCCTCGCAAGGCATCGGCCGTGCCGTCGCCATCCGCCTCGCCCAGGAAGGCGCGACCGTCGCCATCAACTATTTCGATCACCCTCAGAAGGCCGAAGAGACGCTCGCGCTCGCGCGGACGGCATCGGCCGATCGCGGCCACGGCAGGCTCGATCATGTCGTCGTCAAGGCTGACGTCGGCAACGAGCAGGACATCGCCGCGATGTTCGAGACCATCCTGGCGCGCTGGAAGCGCCTCGACTGTCTCGTCAACAATGCCGGCTTCCAGCGGGAATCGCCGAGCGATGCGCTCGACGTGGAAACCTATCGCCGCATCATCGACGTCAATCTCAATGGCGCCGTGCTCTGCGCGCAGAAGGCGCTGGCGCATTTCGTCGCGCGCGGCGGAGGCGGCAGCATCATCAATTGCTCCAGCGTCCACCAGATCATTCCGAAGCCCTTCTATCTCGCTTATTCGATCAGCAAGGGCGGCATGGCCAACCTGACGCGCACGCTCGCGCTCGAATTTGCCGGCCAAGGCATTCGTGTCAATGCGGTCGGTCCCGGCGCGATTGACACGCCGATCAACGCGGCCTGGACCGGTGATCCGGAAAAGCGCGGCGTCGTCACCAGCCACATTCCCATGGGGCGCGTCGGAACGCCGGAGGAGATCGCGGCCGTGTTCGCCTTCCTCGCCTCTGATGATGCGAGCTACATCACCGGGCAGACGATCTATGCCTGCGGTGGCCTGACGCTGTTCCCGGAATTCCGCGAGAACTGGGCAAGCTAGAAACGTAGGTTCACGGGCGAAATCACCAACTCATCACCCCGTGCCGACCGCTTCAGAAATCTGCTGCGAGCAGGTCGTAGGAGCCTCTGCTGCCGCGGACATACTTCCTGGCCGCGGTGGCACATATCAAGTCGCGATTGCAATCGAACGCATTCAGGAATCCCGATTCGGTGGCATTGGCGCTCGGTTGAATCTGCTTCAACGCGCCTTCATCGATGAAGAACGAGGCCTCGATGGCGCTGTCGTGTCCCCAGAACCGCACGGCATGCCGCGTCCGGTCATATGAGCGACTGTGATTTGGAAAATCAATCATGGGTCGGGCCGATCAGGTTGCAGGTGCCATGCGCCTTCACGCCGTTTGAGTCGGGGCACGCTGGGTGGCCGACGCCCGGCTTGCGTACGTCAGGAACACGGACGTTTAGTCGAGACCTGACTTGAGCGAGCCGGTTGCGCCTCTTTCAAATGATGCTTTGACGACAGGGTTACAACAGGATTCGGTCCCGATCGCGACAAATAGTTCTTCGCAAGCCTCGCTATTCGGCGAAAGGTGACTATATCCCGTTGATCACCGCTCGCCCCTCGGCCGTTATCGGTGACTGAGAGCATCGCGCTCCCGCCGCGACCAAGAGGCGGTCAATATGTCGGATTCCCCCGGATTCATCCTTCGTGAGTGGCTCGTACCTCCGGTCTTGCTGCCCATCTTCTTCGTGCTGCTGATCGCCGCTTCCATGTTGATTCAATGGTAGTCGGCTTCGGCGCGCCTTCGCCGTCGGATCAGGCATCGGATTCAATTCAGCCGTCGTTGGCTTGCGAGCTGAACTCCAGGGCGATCGACGCCTTGCGT
>NZ_JBFUES010001071.1:0-2384 GCF_056403875.1 Bradyrhizobium sp. P2_E8 | reverse complement strand
CGATCGCGAACATCCGGCAGGACATCGCCACCGCCAGCCGCCATCCATTCGCCGATCAGCAGATTGATTCTCCGGCGCAGATCCATCTGCGCCAGGGCCTTTTCTGAGCAGTCGCGATCGCGGTCGACGAGACCGCGCACGGACGCCTCGACATCGGCCATTTCCAGCCTCAAGGCGCTGATCTTACGTCGAATTTCATTAATTCTGTTGTCCATGGCTTGTTAGAACAAAATAAGAACATATAGTCAAGTCACGATTTCAGAACGGAGAGGCCAGATGCAAGTTCAAGGTAAATACGACGCCAGGGTTTTCCTCGCGGAGCAGATGACGAGGTCACAGGGCCTGAGGTTGAAGCGGCTCAGCGAGGAGGCCTATCAGCCCGCGCAATATGATCGCGATCTGTCCTTCACTGAAGCTGCGCGCCGCATCCAGGTGCTCGAGGCGGAGATCGAACTGGCAAATTCCTTCTAGGCTGCATCGTGCATCCGGAACGTTGCGGGCGCGCTTTCGGAACCATGCTTATGCCGAATGGGTTTTCTCCCGGCCAAGGGAGAATCCGAATGGCACGGAAGGCAAAGAAACGCCGCTACTCGCGCAGCGCCGGCAGCGACGTCGAAAGCGAAATGCGGCGCTACAAGAAGGGCACGGCAAAGAGCGGCCCCGGTGGTCGCGGCGGACGTGTGAAGAGCCGCAAGCAGGCGATCGCAATCGGCCTGTCGAAGGCGCGCAAGAAAGGCAAGAAGGTCCCGAAGAAGGCCTCGAAGCGGAAGGCATCCAAGAAGAAGGCATCCAAGAAAAAGACGAGCAAGAAAACGTCCAAACGCAAATCCGCCAAGCGATAGCGGCAATCGGCGCTAGATCATGCTGCCCGGCATGAAGCAGCGGATCGAGATGCCAAACGCGGTCTTCACCGGCCACACCATGGTGCGGCCGGCGCGGTTCGGCTCGGTGATGACGGCTTCATCGGGCACATCGACCCATTGCCCATCGAGGCGCACGCGATAGTGCCCGTCATGCGACTCCCAATCCGGATCGGAGACGGCAAATCCGTCGGCGTCCGAGCAGCACGGGCCGAGATGGCTGCGCAGGCTGTCGAACCAGGGCTTGAGCGGCGAATCGGCGTAGCGGCCATCATCGCGCCCCAGGGCACTTCCAGCCGACAGCACGAGCGGCGCCACGAGCAGCGCACGTCTCAGCGAGAGCTTCAATCGATCCATGTCGGCACCGATCAAATACGAACCGCCGGTTCCATAAGACGGCCGGAGGTCCGAAGTTCCACTCTTGCAACTCGCCTGGGCGCCTTCATTGCCGCCAAGGCAACACGCGATCGAATTCTGACGAGCGAACGCGGCTTTTTCGGACGAACCTGTCACCAATGCTGCCGTTGACGAGAATGTTATCGGCGACCTGTGGGTATCTCGGATGCCAACGAGAAAAGGCGGCCCGAAGGCCGCCTTTTTGGATTTGCGCCGGAAGAGCTCGACCTACGCGAGTGGCACCGCGACAAACCGGGTCGCGTCCGCACTTTTGACCTGCAACAGCACGCTGGTCTTGCCGGACGATTTGGCCTGCGCCAGCTCGGAGCGGACGTCGCCGACATTGGCGACGGGCTTGCCGCCGACATTGAGGATGACGTCGCCGGTCTGGATGCCGCGCTGCGCCGCCGGCCCTTGCGGATCGACCTCGGTGACGACGACGCCCTTCTGGCCGGCGCCCTGCACGTCGCCGGCCGGCGCCAGGCTGAGCCCGAGGCGCGGCGTGCCGTTGCCCGGCTGCGCCTTGCCCTCGTCGGCCTTTCCGTTTCCTTGGGCCTGCCGCTCGTTCGGCAGTTCGCCGAGCGCGAGGGTCACCGTCTTGCTCGCGCCCTTGTGGAAGACGTCGAGCTTCACGGACGTGCCCGGCCCCAGCGTGGCGATGGTGCGGGCGAGATCGCGGGAGTCCTTGATCGCGGTACCGTTGACGGCGGTGATGACGTCGCCCGCCTCGATGCCGGCCTTTGCCGCCGGGCTATTGTCCTGCGGATTGTCGACGATCGCGCCGCGCGCCTCCTTCAGGCCGAGGCTGTCGGCGATCTCTGACGTCACCGGCTGCACCTGCACGCCGAGCCAGCCGCGGGTGACCGCACCCTTGTCCTTCAACTGCGCGACGACGAGCTTTGCGGTCGTGGCCGGAATGTCGAAGCCGATGCCGACCGAGCCGCCCGACGGCGAGAAGATCGCGGTGTTCACGCCGATCACGTTGCCGTTCATGTCGAAGGCCGGGCCGCCGGAATTGCCCTTGTTGATGGGCGCGTCGATCTGGATGAAGTCGTCATAGGGACCATTGCCGATGTCGCGGCCGCTGGCCGAGACGATGCCGGCGGTCACGGTGCCGCCGAGGCCGAA
>NZ_JBFUES010001070.1:0-2385 GCF_056403875.1 Bradyrhizobium sp. P2_E8 | reverse complement strand
GAGGACGGCGCAGCATGATCGCAGATATCATCCTGATCGCGTTTATGCTGTCGATAGCGGTCGTTGCCGTTCTAGTTGGAGGGGCGATGATCGCCGCCCGATGAGACGATAGTTTTAAGCCCAGCGTATCGCGGCCAGGGGGATCACCGCAAAATGGATTGCCCTTGATGCGTCAAGGGCGCGGCGTTTCATCAGTGAGGCCTGATCGTGATTCAGCGGAAAAGGCGCTTCTCCCGCAGCTTAAGCGAGCGTCGTTTGAACTCGGCGGCCAGCAGAGCGGCTAGCCTCGGGCGTCTTTTTCCCCCTGGCCGAGCGGGAAAGTGCTAGCTTCCGTATGCCTATGCCTGCGCCGCACATGTACCGCTCAATTAAATCGATTGCTTGAGAGAATCCGGTTCTGGCATGCGCAATCAATTCAATTGCATTTCATTGAGCAAGGCCAATTTGCTAAAGGCTGTACCTATGTCAGTTAGGACATTTGAGGTGGTCAAAACTTCTAGGGGGAAACGGACGAGGTACGCGCACTACATCATCGCGGGATTGACTATCGTCCTCATCCTCATGACCGGCTGGCTCTCCCGTTGGGAAGTCGGGCAAATGAGACCTCTTCTCGACTTTGATGCGTTTTATATCGTCGCCCAAAGAGTCTGGCTTGGCGATGCCGAGCAGGCCTACGATTTTGACCGCTTCACAAAGATGCAGATGGATACAGTCGGGGGCAAGGTTGACCTCCTGCACTGGACATATCCACCCCAGTTCGATTTGTTGGTCGCACCGTTAGCCCTCATTCCTGTCGGCGCCGCATACTTCCTGTTTATCGCGGCCACCCTCGCGTTTTATCTCATGACGTTAAGGGCAATTGCGAAAGGTTGTTTCTCGCTGGTCGTGATTTTGCTTTCGCCGGCACTGTTCCTCACGCTCGCCTGCGGTCAGAACGGCTTTCTGACCGGTGGCCTCATTGGCCTTGCGTGTCTGACCATTGAACGGCGGCAGCCTGTAGCCGGATTGAGCCTTGGCGTGATGGTGATCAAGCCGCACCTTGCGATTGCGATCGCGGTTTATGCGCTGCTCGCACGCCGCTGGATCACCGTCATCACCGCGATGGCCGTAATCTTCTTGAGTTCGATCCTCTGCTCGTTGTTGCTGGGGCCTCAGATCTGGAGCGCGTTTCTGGGGAGCGTGCACGACTCCAGCGCTTTCCTCGAGCGCGGAGGGTTTGCTTTGTTTCGCTCGATTTCTGTCTATGCCGTACTGCGAACCGCCGGTCTTTCCGCCTCGCTGGCTTTTGCGGGCCAAGTCGTCGTTGCAGTGTTCGCCTCCTCGGTTGTCGCCCTCGCGATCTACCGCGACCTACCGGCGCGCTGGTCGCTGGGCCTGGCGGGCATCGCTTCAGTGCTGATCAGCCCATACGCCTACGACTACGACCTGCCAATCCTCGGTATAGGCATGGCCCTTTTGTTGCCCGATCTCACACGTCTCGCAAGCGAGCGCGAGCGCGTCGCTATCTACAGCTTGACGCTCATCGCAGGATCTTACGGCCTGCTCCAGGTTTTGCGACTGAGCATCCAGTACGGAGCAGGTGCGATTGAGTACCCCGTACCAGCGTTCAGCGGTTTCGCGCTTCTCGTTCTTCTCGGACTCGTACTTCGAGTCCTGTTGCGAGGCACCGGCGAGCTTCGGCTTGAGGTTCAGCAGGGGCCAATTCAGGCAATCGAGCGCTAACGAGATTTGCCAAGCCGTCGCCCCCGGGTGGAATGGACGGCGCTCGACCATACATTATTCAATCCAACCGAGGCGCTGGTGAAGCGGCGCGGTTCGATCTGCTTGCCTTGGATAGCAGGAGTACACTGAGGCCGGCGTCGGTCGAGAGCTCTACCGGTGTCTGCGAAGCCTTGCGCCCCCTCGCGCGCCCCGCATCATCCGATATAGCTTGCCCGTACTTGTCCGGACGTACTTTCGAGTTACCTCCGGAAATCCCAGCCGCTCCTCGCGCCAGACTCTATAAATGTCCCGTTGGGATCGGCGTTGTCCGCCACCTGCATTCGGCAAATTCATCTTCAAAGAAGGGGTTTTCCATGTTGAAATACTACATCATGACCACGGAAGCGTTGAAGCGTCTGCGCGCTGCCCAGGACGGCGTTGTGTCGTTCGAGTACGTGATCGTCGCCGCTTGTATCGTCGCCGCGGTGGCTGCTGCGTTCGGTGCTGGTGGTACTGGCCCTATCGCCACTGCGCTGACCAATGCGATCACGGCTATTGCCGCCAAGGTCACCTCTGCCGTCGCCTGATACGGCTCCTCGCGGGGGGGGCATTGCACCGTGCCCCCCGCCTCATTTTGCACTCGATGAGTTGGATTGCCACAGCTTAACAGGAGGAGTGTTCCTA
>NZ_JBFUES010001069.1:0-2385 GCF_056403875.1 Bradyrhizobium sp. P2_E8 | reverse complement strand
GATAGGCGGTCATGGAGTCGAGCACCTGCTCGCGGCGGTCGATCAGCTGCGGCTCGGCCTGGTTCTTCCAGCCGCCCGGCGCATCGCAGCCGCGGCATTCGCGCTGGTCGTGCTTGAAGATGGTGTGGCCGTAGCGATCCTGGATACGGTCGATCAGGGTCGGCTTCACCCGGCGACCGCCATTGGCGAGCATCGAATAGGCCGTGACCATGCGCATCGCCGTGGTCTCGCCGGCGCCCAGCGCGTAGGAGAGATAGTTCGGCAGCTCGTCATAGACGCCGAAGCGGCGGGCATATTCGCCGATCAGGGGCATGCCGATGTCCTGCGCGAGGCGCACCGTCACGGTGTTGAGCGACTGCCGCAGCGCGTTGCGCAGCGTCACCGGCCCCTGGAACTTGCCCGAGGAGAAGTTTTCCGGCCGCCACACGCCGGCGCCCTGGCCCTGGTCGATTTCGATCGGCGCGTCGAGCACCACGGTCGAGGGCGTATAGCCGTTGTCGAGCGCGGCCGAATAGACGATCGGCTTGAACGACGAACCCGGCTGCCGGTAGGCCTGGGTGGCGCGGTTGAACTGGCTCTGGTCGAACGAGAAGCCGCCGACCATCGCGAGCACGCGGCCGGTCCAGGGGTCCATCACCACCATCGCGCCCGACACTTCGGGGATCTGGCGCAGCCGGTACTGTCCCTCGACAGGGTTGCCGTCCTTGTAGAGCGGATCGGCATAGATCACGTCGCCGGGCTGGAGCACCTGCGACACCGCCGTTGCCGCCCTGCCCTTCGCAGCGCCGGTAGCCGCCTTTGCCCATTTGATGCCGTCGAGCGTGATCAGGCCGGTCTCGCGCTGCTTGCTGATGGCGCCGCCGAGCTCGCGGCTCGGCTGGAAGCCGATGCGCGCCGACTGGTCGCTGGTCTCCAGCACCACCGCCATGCGCCACGGCGAGATGTCGGAAAGCGACTTGATCTCCGCGAGCTTCACGCCCCAGTCGCCCGACGTATCGAGCTTGCTCATGGCGCCGCGATAGCCCTGCTGCTCGTCATAGTTCACGAGGCCCGCGACCATGGTCTTGCGCGCCATGACCTGGATCTTCGGATCGAGTGTGGTGCGGACGGACAGGCCGCCCTCGTACAGCTTCTTCTCGCCGTAGCGCTCGAAGATGTCGCGGCGGACTTCCTCGGCGAAATATTCGCCGGCGAAGGTGTGGGCGCCGTTGGAACGGTTGGTGACGGCCAGCGGCTCCTTGCGCGCCTTGTCGGCGTCGGCCTGCTTGATCCAGCCGTTCTCCAACAGGCGATCGACCACGTAGTTGCGGCGCTCGATGGCGCGGTCGCGGTTACGCACCGGATGCAGCGTCGCGGGCATCTTCGGCAGCGCCGCGAGATAAGACGCTTCCGCCACCGTGAGCTCGTTCACCGACTTGTCGAAATAGACCAGCGAAGCGGCTGCGATGCCGTAGGCACCGAGGCCCAGGTAGATTTCGTTCAGATACAGCTCGAGGATCTTGTCCTTCGAATAGGTCTTCTCGATCCGCATCGCCAGCAAGGCTTCCTTGATCTTGCGCGCGAAGGAGACCTCGTTGGTCAGAAGGAAGTTCTTGGCGACCTGCTGGGTGATGGTGGAGGCGCCCTGCGGACGCCGGTTGGAGCCGTAGTTCTGGATGTAGACCAGACCTGCGCGCGCCATGCCGGTGTAGTCGATGCCGCCATGCTCGTAGAAATTCTTGTCCTCGGCCGCGAGGAAGGCGTTGATCACGAGCTTCGGCACCGCCTGGATCGGCAGATACAGCCGCCGCTCCTTGGCGTATTCGCCGAGCAGCGAACCGTCGACCGCGTGCACACGCGTCATCACCGGCGGCTCGTAATCCTGAAGCTGAGAGTAGTCCGGCAAGTCCTTGGAGAAATGCCAGATCAGGCCCGCCACGGCCCCGACACCGACAAGGAACACCACCGTTCCCGCGGCGAACAGGAAGCCCATGAACCGCACCAGCAAGCGCATTATCTGTTTATCCGTTCAAACTCTGGATCAGCCCCTTGGCACCCAAAACAGGCGCCAACCTCACGTCGCGAATTCACCGGCCTACTCAATTACGTCAGTGCCGGACCTAAAGACGCTCGCCGAACGGGATTCTCGCCGATTCCGGAACCCCCTGCGGCGTTTTTATAAATCGCCCGCTGTGGCCAAACTAGGGCTTTTGCGGCGAGACGGAAAAACCCTTCCTCAATTCTCTCAATTCGACGACCCCCGGTCGTCAATTCGACGAACCGGCGGTCGCAAGCCGTTTGGCCAGGAACCCGTCGATGGCTTGCGCCATCGAGCCCACGGCGCGGGACCGCCACCCCTCGGAGACAAGATGCCCGAGATCGCCTTTATTGGAGACGTAACCGATC
>NZ_JBFUES010001068.1:0-2393 GCF_056403875.1 Bradyrhizobium sp. P2_E8 | reverse complement strand
GCGCTGGCACTGCGCACCGGCGTCAATCAGCTCTGCATCCCCACCACCTATGCCGGCTCGGAGATGACGCCGATCGTCGGCCAGACCGAGAAAGGCCTGAAGACCACAGTGCGCGATGCGGCCGTGCTGCCGGAGACCGTGATCTACGATGTCGATCTCACCTTGACGCTGCCGGCGAGCCTCGCCGCGACATCCGGCATCAACGCGATCGCGCATGCGGTGGAAGCGCTTTACGCGCGCGATACCAATCCCGTGACATCGCTGATGGCGGAAGAAGGCATTCGCGCACTCGCGCGTGCCCTGCCCGCCATTGCCGCCAAGAGCGACGACCGCGAGGCCCGTACCGAGGCGCTCTATGGCGCCTGGCTGTGCGGCGTCTGCCTCGGCACGGTCGGCATGGCGCTGCATCACAAGCTCTGCCACACGCTCGGCGGCACATTCGATCTGCCACACGCCGAGACGCACACCATCGTGCTGCCGCATGCGCTGGCCTATAACGCGCCCGCCGTGCCCGAGGCGATGGCGCGCGTCGCGCGCGCGATCGGCGCCGCCGATGCGTCGCAGGGACTTTACGAGCTCGCGAAGCGGCTGGGGGCAAAGTTGGCGCTGCGCGACGTTGGCATGCCCGCGAGCGGCATCGACAAGGCGGCTGATCTTGCCGTCACCAATGCCTACTGGAATCCGCGGCCGCTCGAGCGGGCCGCCATCCGCGACCTGATCGCGCGCGCCTGGGCCGGCGAGCCGCCCGCTGCCATCAAAGCGGTGGCCTGAAGCGATGCGGCGCACGCTGATCAGATCCGCCACGATCATCAGCATGGATGATGCGATTGGCGACCTCAGCACCGGCGATCTGCTGGTCGAAGGCAGCCGCATCGTCGACGTTCGGCCATCGATCGAGCTCGGCAGCGGCGCGGCCGAAACCGAGACCGTCGACGGCAAAGACCGCATCGTCATCCCCGGCCTCATCAACGCGCATATGCACACCTGGCAAACGGGCCTACGCGGCTATGCCGCGAACTGGACGCTGCTGGAATATTTCCGCCGCATGCATGCCGGGCTCGCGACCGTGTTCCGGCCCGACGACATCTACATCGCCACGCTGGTCGGCGCGCTGAACCAGATCAATTGCGGCACCACCACGCTGGTCGACTGGTGCCACAACAATCCGACGCCCGACCATACCGATGCCGCCGTGCGCGGCCTGATCGAGAGCGGCATCCGCGCCGCCTTCTTTCACGGCTCGCCGAAACCGGAGCCGAAGCCCGGCGAGCCGCATTTCTCGGAGATCCCGCATCCGCGCCGCGAGGTCGAGCGGCTGCTCGCTGGCCCCCTCGCCGACCGCGACGGCCTCGTCACGCTCGGGCTCGCGATTCTCGGACCGCACTATTCGACGCTCGACGTCGCCATGCACGATTTCCGCCTGGCGCGGGAGCTCAAGCTGATCGCCTCGATGCACCAGGGCGGCGGGCCGGCCAAGACGCCTGATGGCTGGGAGAAGCTGATCGCGGCCGGCCTCGTCGGCGCCGGAATCAACATCGTCCATGGCAATGATCTGCCCGATGAACTGCTCGACCGGATGGTCGATCTCGGCGTGTCGTTCTCGGTCACGCCCGAGAACGAGATGATCCAGGGCYACGGCTTCCCGATCACCGGACGGCTGCTGAAGCGCGGTGTGCGGCCGACGATCGGCATTGATCTGGAATCCGTGCTGGCCGGCGATCTCTTCTCCGCCGCCCGCGTCGCGCTGTCGATGCAGCGGGCGCTCGACAATGCGGAGTCCCGCCGGGACAGCGGCACCATTCCGGCGACCACCACCATCCCCGTGCGCGAAGCGTTACGCTGGATCACGACGGAAGGCGCCTGCATGCTCGGCCGCGAGAGCCAGGTCGGCTCGCTGACGCCGGGCAAGCTCGCCGACCTCGTCATCATCAACGCATCCGATCTCAACCTCTTCCCGGTGCACGACCCCGTCGCGACCGTCGTGATGCAGACGGGCCTCGCCAACATCGAGTCCGTCATGATCGGCGGGGCATGGAAGAAGCGGAACGGCCGGCTGCTGGTCGAGGGGCTGGAGGCGAAGAAGGAGCTGCTGGCGCAATCCGGCCGGCGGCTGGTGCAGGACATCGAACGACAGGGACGCGCCGCCTGAAGGCGCCAATGGACAACAACCATGACTGACGCTGCAAAAAATGTCGCTTTCATCGGGATCGGCAAGATGGGCCTGCCGATGTCGGTGCTCGTCGCCAAGGCCGGTTATGCCGTCACCGCGTTCGATCAGAGCGCGGCACGGGTCAACGAGGCATGCACACAAGGCATTTCGATTGCCGCCTCGCCGGCCGAGGCCGTGAGCGGCAAGGCGGCTGTTATCACGTCGCTGCCGGATGACGCAGCCT
>NZ_JBFUES010001067.1:0-2393 GCF_056403875.1 Bradyrhizobium sp. P2_E8 | reverse complement strand
CTACCAGCCGATCGTGCGGCTGGAGGACCGCTCCGTCGCGGGCTTCGAGGCGCTGGCGCGCTGGGACCACCCCAAGCTCGGACGCATGGCGCCGTCGGAATTCATCACCATCGCGGAAGAGACCGGCCTGATCGTCGACCTAGGCATGTTCGTGCTCGACCAGACCGCAAAGCAGCTCTCTATCTGGCAGCGCGCGATGCGCTCGCGCGAGCCGATCTTCGCGTCGGTCAACGTGTCGTCACGGCAATTGCTGCGCCATGACCTGATCCACGACATCCGCACCGTGCTGTCGCGCTCCTCGGTGGCGCGCGGCACGCTGAAGCTGGAATTGACGGAATCGCTGGTGATGGAGAACCCGGAGCACGCGGCGCAGATGCTGACGCGGATCCGCGAGCTCGGCACCGGGCTGTCGCTCGACGATTTCGGCACCGGTCATTCCTCGCTGGCCTATCTCCAGCGCTTCCCGTTCGACACCATCAAGATCGACCAGTCGTTCGTGCGCACCACCAACCGCGGCACCCGCCCGGTGATCCTGAAGTCGATCATCGCGCTCGCGCACGACCTCGGCATGGACGTGGTCGCCGAAGGCGCCGAGACCGATTCCGACGCGGTCGAGCTCTACCAGATGGGCTGCGAATACGCTCAGGGCTTTGCCTTCGGCGAGCCGATGGACGCGGATGCGGCCATGCGCCTGCTGACGGAAGTGCGGCTGGAAGCGGCGAGCTGACCTCCCTCTCCCCTTTTTGAGGGGCCGCCTGCGAAGCGCGCGGGGTGAGGTGCCGATGAGGCCGTGCTTGATCCAGATCAATGGGCCTCTGCTCAACCGCCGCGAAAAATGGCGCGCAGCATTCGATCCAGAACGGTTTCGTCATCGAGGTCGTTGGGCTCACCACTGTCGTTCTCGGCGTGCCCACACGCGTCAAGCGCAACGGCTCGGATGAGCAAACCAAGCGTACTTCTCAGGAGTCACGGATGACCCGGCACCTTTTCTACGCGATCACCCTCATAGGCACCGGAATGTTCCTCGTTTCGTCGGCCGAAGCAGTGACGGCTGCACGATGCGAGGATCGAGGCGCAAACTGCGTCGGCACATGTGCCGACTACACCGGCGGGGCCGGTGACGTTCGGGGCCGCCAGAACGTGTGCATGCGCGCCTGCGACGGGCAGACGACCCGATGTCTGATACGAGCACACGCCGCCGACGAACGCTGGCCCCGTGAGCGCCAATGAAGGCCTTGGTTCGGCACCGCGGCTAGCGGCAACCGTTCTCACGCTCGCGGCGGATCGCGCGTCCACCTGGTCTAGCTCGGCCTGCGGCGCAACCCCATGACCAAGCCGAGACCAACCAGTAGCGAAATCGCCGCAAGACCGCCCCAGACCATTCCCGCCTGCTCGAGATAGACGTCCTGCGAGACCGGGTCGTAGCAGCGGCCGAGCTCGTTAAAGCAGTTGCGCCAGCGCCAGTAGCGGGCCTCGAAGGCCAGCGCGAAGAGCACGCCCAATCCGATCAGCGCTGCGCCAGAAATCCCCCTCAGCCAGCGCAGGATCATGCGGCTCGCTACCACCGTTTCTGCGACTTCTGCTTCCTGAATCGCACGCTCTGGCCGTCCGGCATCCGTGTCGCCACGAACCCGGCGGCGAGGCAGGCCTCGCGCTGCGGCATCTGGATGTCGGGGCTGCGCAGGCTGTCCCACCATGAGGCGCGGTTCGCCGCGCGCGGCAGGGCCGCGCCGATGATCTCCTCGATCTGTTCAAAGCTCAGCACGAATTCGTCCTGCTTCTGCCGCAGCAGATAGTCGCGCAACGCGTCGTAGTCGTTCACCGTCGTCCTCTCGTCAGAAGCCGGATTTGCCCGATCAGGCCTGCCCAAAACCGTGAGCCGCATCAACCGTTTCTTAACTCATTGCGGCAGTGCCGTCCCACCTTAAACACTACTCAAGCTTTCGGGCGCATCCACTAGGATCGGGAGCAAACGATGCTGTCTGGATGGCGCGAAGTCATGGCCCGCCGGCCGTGGCGAGTCTCGGCGAAATTGCTGATCATCTCGTCCGTGGTGACGGTGATCGGTTTTTCCGCCATTTGCGTCAACGTCATGCTCGACATGCGCCGCGGCGAGGAGGCGCTCGCCCGCCAGACGCTGGAAAACCTGGCGACGACCATCGAGTCCGACGTCAGCCGCAACATCGAGATCTACGACCTGTCGCTGAAGGCGGTCGCCAACAACATGCTGCTGCCCGAGCTCGCCACGGTCTCCAAGACGGTCCGCCACCTCATCCTGTTCGACCATGCGACCACGGCACGGCATTTCGGCGCGATCCAGGTATTCGATCCCGACGGCAGGCTGACCATCGACGCCTCCTCGCTCGATCCCCTGCCTGAGGTCAGGAGCGACG
>NZ_JBFUES010001066.1:0-2397 GCF_056403875.1 Bradyrhizobium sp. P2_E8 | reverse complement strand
GCATGCGGCGGACCTCCGATGTGCCCGCGCCGATCTCGTAGAGCTTGGCGTCGCGCCACAGACGTCCGACCGGAAATTCGGATGTGTAGCCGACGCCGCCGAGCGCCTGAATCGCCTCGCCCGCCATCCACGTCGCCTTCTCCGCGGAATAGAGGATCGCCGCCGCGGCATCCTTGCGCAGGGTCCGCGCATGGTCGGCGCGGTCGCAGGCGCGCCCCACCGCATAGACATAGGCGCGCGTGGCCTGCCAGGTCGCATACATGTCGGCGAGCTTTCCCTGCATCAGCTGGAAGTCGCCGATCGGCTGGCCGAACTGCTTGCGCTCGTGCATGTAGGGCACCACCGCGTCCATGCAGGCCGCCATGATCCCGAGCGGGCCGCCCGACAGCACCGTGCGCTCATAGTCGAGGCCGGACATCAGCACCTTGACGCCCTCGCCCACCTTGCCGAGCACATTCTCTTCCGGCACCTCGCACTCGTCGAAGAACAACGGATAGGTGTTGGAGCCGCGCATGCCGAGCTTGTCGAGATGCTGGCCGTGGGTGAACCCCTTGAAGCCCTTCTCGACCAGGAAGGCGGTCATGCCGCGCGGGCCGGCCTCCGGATCGGTCTTGGCGTAGACGACCAGCACGTCGGCATCGCCGCCATTGGTGATCCACATCTTGGAGCCGTTGAGCACGTAACGATCGCCGCGCTTGTCGGCGCGCAGCTTCATCGAGACGACGTCGGAGCCGGCGCCGGGCTCGGACATCGCGAGGGCGCCGACATACTCGCCGGAGATCAGTTTCGGCAGATAGCGCTGCCGCTGCGCGTCACTGCCGTTGCGGCGGATCTGGTTGACGCAGAGGTTGGAGTGGGCGCCGTAGGAGAGCCCCACGGCCGCCGAGCCGCGCGAAATCTCCTCCATGGCGACGATATGGGCGAGATAGCCCATGTTGGAGCCGCCATATTGCTCCGGTGCGGTCATGCCGAGCAGGCCGAGGTCGCCAAGGCGCTTCCAGAGGTCCGCCGGGAACAGATTGGCCTTCTCGATCTCGGCGGCGCGGGGGGCGATCTCCGCCTCCACGAAGGCGCGCAGCGTATCGCGCAGCATGCTGATGTCTTCGCCCAGATCGAAATCGATGCTCGGGATGTTCAAGGCGATTCCTCCGTATTCTTGTCGGGTCCGAACCTACCCCCGCCCAGGCGTCATGGCGGTCGAAAAGGTTGCATTTTCCGCCAAGTTTGGCGAGGATTTTTCATGCCGTTCCAAGCCGCAACCGCGACGCCCCGCCGCGCCATGACCCCAGCCGCCTTCGTCCGCGGCGTGGTTGCCGCCTATGCCCTTTATGGGCGGGATCCGGCCGAAGCGTTGGGCAAGGGGCAGGTCACCGAGGACCTCGTTCGATCCCAGGACGGACGGGTGACGGCGGCCCAGTTCGAGGCGCTGGCCGGCCACGCCATGCGCGAGCTCGACGACGAGGCGCTCGGCTGGTTCTCGCGCCGGCTGCCTTGGGGAACCTATGGCATGCTGTGCCGTGCCTCGATCACGGCCCCCAATCTCGAAGTCGCGCTAAAACGCTGGTGCCGGCATCATCGCCTGCTGACCGAGGACGTGCTGTTCGAGCTCTCGCTTGGTGATGAGACCGCGACCATCTCCCTTCGCGAACAGCGCGACCTCGGTCACTTGCGCGAATTCTGCCTCGTCACCCTGCTTCGCTATGTCCTCGGCTTCTCCTGCTGGGCCGTCGATTCCGCGATCGCGCTACGTGCGGCCGAGTTTCCCTATGCCGAGCCGGGTCACGTCTCGGTCTATCCGACGATCTTCTGCAGGCATTTGAGCTTTGATGCGAATGGCGCCCGCATCGTGTTCGACAAGCACTATCTTTCGCTGCCGCTGACGCGCAGCCCGGCCGATCTCGACAACATGCTCAAGGGCGCGCTGAGGCTGACCGTGCTGCCCTATCGGCGCGACCGGCTGCTGGTCGAGCGCGTGCGTCGCGTGCTGCGCAACGCGCGCGGACGCAGTCTCGGCGCCGAGGATGTCGCAAGCGAGCTGGCGCTCTCCACCCGCACCATGCACCGGCGCCTGCGCGAGGAAGCGACCTCGCTGCGCGATCTCAAGGAAGAAGCGAAGTTCGAACTCGCCAAGCAGGAGCTGATGCGTGGCCGCACCCCGATCAAGCGGATCGCGGAGATCGCCGGCTTCCGCAACGAGAAGAGCTTCTCGCGCGCCTTCCGCAGCTGGACCGGCGCGTCGCCGCGTGAGTTTCGCGGAAGGTATCGCTGAGGCCTGCGCGAGGCCGCGGCCCAGCAGGACTTCCCAAATCACATGTCACAGTTAGGTGAGTTTCTAATGTGTTGGTATTCGGCTTTTGTGAAATTCCCGATCGATCCACGCAAGGAAGTCCCCTATCC
>NZ_JBFUES010001065.1:0-2400 GCF_056403875.1 Bradyrhizobium sp. P2_E8 | reverse complement strand
GCATGACGATCTTGAGCCAGATGCTCTCGCCCTTGGCCGCGGAGAGCCGGGTCGCGGTTGCGACCATGCCGTCGACGCTCTTGCCGACCACCGTGTTGATCTCGGTTGCCTGAGCGACGTTGCGCGACGCGGCGGCGGGACGGGCGGAGCGCGGGATCGGCGCGGAGGCGGCGACGACGTTGGCGCGGTCGACCGGGGAGGCGGCGGCCGGCGCATAGGCCAGCGCCTGATAGGCTGCGTTGGAGACACTGGCGGTCGGCTGCGGATCGGTCGCGGCGGCAAGCGCCTGGCGGGCCTTCAATGCGGCGACCTGCGCCGGCGTCGCCTGCTGCGGCGTAGCCGGGATGTCCCAGAAGCCGCGGGCATTGATGATGTCGGCCGGGGTTTCAGGCTTGCCGGCGGCCGGCTTGTCGGCCACGGGCGCGGGCTTCGGCTTGGGCGGTGCAACGATCTGCGCATCGGCCGAGGCGAGCTGGAACGTGGCGGCGATCTGCGGCTTGGCGCGCGGCGTCGGCACCGGATCGGCCGGCTTGGCCGCGGCGGCGACCACGGTGGGCGCCACGGGCTTGGCGGCCGGGGCAGGTGCGCCCTCGTCATCCTCGTCGCTGGTGGCGGCGGGCGGGGCCGACTTGCTCTTGAACAGGGCGGCGAAGAAGTTCGGCTTGCTGCCGGAATCGTCACCGTTGCCGCGGCGCTCGATCTCGGCCTTGGCGAGCTCATAGCCCTTCAGCGGCGTGCCGTCGGTCGGCAGATGTACCGTCTTTCCGTCCGGGAACACGCGGGCGAGCTGGTCATGCGTCATGCGCGGCCAGTGCCGGATGCTTCCGGTATCCAGATGCACGAAGGGCGAGCCGGAGGTCGGGTAGAAGCCGACGCCGCCGCGCTGGAGGCGCAGGCCGGCGAAGCGGATCTGCTCCAGCGGCACGCCCGGAATGTGGAAGTCCATCGCATGCCCCAGCATGTGCTGGCTGAAGCGCGCCACGCCGGAGGAGCGGCGGCGGAGCATCGCGTTGGTGGCGGGGGAGCGGTAGGAGGAGATGATCTGGATCGGCTGCTTGCCGTCGACGTCGCGATAGACTTCCCAGAGGATGTCGAAGAGGTGACGGTCCATGACCGTCTCGTCCTGGGTGCGCCAGTCGCGGAGGAAGTGGTTGAGCTGCTTCAGCGCCGCCTCGTCGTAGCGGCCGTCGCGCTTGAAGGTGACGGTGAGGTCTTCGCCGGAATGGGTGTGGTGGAAGGAGAGCGTCTTGGTCTCGTTCAGCGCGGCGGCGTTATGGACCGAACCCGCGGCAGCAAGCAGCAATACGGCAGCAAGGCCGATCCGGGATCCGGCCTTCACTCCCGCATGGGACGACGACAGCACAGCGAATTGGCGTGCGAGTCCAGACAGCACGTATGAGCCCACCCAGTCGACGAGCGTTCAAAATGGACTCTCCCGCCAACCCCGTTAGCGCGCGAAAGAGGATGAACGCTTTCTTAAAGCGAGAAGGTTAATTCGAGGTTGACCTTCCCGCGCCCAAACCAAGTCAGAATACAAACCTAACCGGTTGAGTGTGGCAAAAAAACGCCCGCTGCCCGAGGCCAGGTGGGGGAGTGGTTAACGTTAAGCGACCCCATCCAGGGGACGGGGTCGCTGATTTCATTGCAGAATTTCAGGAAACAAGAGGCCGGGCAGGGCTCAGCGGGTAAACACCCGCTGCGGCCGGCGGCCCACCGGAGCCGGCGGCGGGGTCGGCGCCCCGAACAGCCGCTCGAAGAAGTTCGGACCGGACGAGCCGAAGCCGCCGCCATTGTTGGCCACCGCCACGCCCGAGGGCAGCGTCGTCGCCGGGCGCGAATAGCTCGGCTGGGAGTGGGCGACGATGTTCTCGAGGTCCTTGCCGCGGCTGTTCTTCAGGATGTTGATCATGGTCGCGTCGCGGCCATAGACGTCCTTGCGGAATTGCAGCTTGCCGGCATCGTCCACGAACGCGGTCTGGTAGGTGATGTTGACCGGGATCGGCGTCGGGAATTTCAGGTCGATCTCGCTCTTGCCGTACATGCTGCGCACGCGCTCCGGCGTGTACTTCTCGTTCGGCATGGCGATGTTGAGCAGCACGGAGGCGTACTGATCCGGATTCTGCACGCGCATGCAGCCGTGGCTGAAGGCGCGCTCGTCCCGGGCGAACAGGTTCTTGTCCGGCGTGTCATGCTGATAGACCAGGAACTTGTTCGGGAAGTTGAAGCGGATGCGGCCGAGCGCGTTGGCTTCACCGGGCGGCTGCGAGATGTGCACCGAACCGTCGCGGTTCTGTTCGAGCTTGAGGCCCATGCGCTGCAGCACGGTCGGGTCCTGCTGAAGCGCCGGCAGGTATTCGTTGTAGACGATCGACGGCGGCACGTTCCAGGTCGGGTTGACCG
>NZ_JBFUES010001064.1:0-2405 GCF_056403875.1 Bradyrhizobium sp. P2_E8 | reverse complement strand
GCTTTTGTGCGGAAAAATCCGGTTCGTGGAAGCGCGTGTCCAGAATCGGCAGCACGGCCTTGTGCCGCACGGCGCGCAGGCCCCGGCGGCGGGCCGCGGCTGCAATATCGCTGCGGGCGCCGAGACCGATCGCGGCGAGATCGAGCAAATGGGCGGCGATCGCCATGCCGGCCTCGTCGGCGGCGGCGGAATGGCGCAGCAGGAGATCGCTGTAGTCCATCGCCAGCGACAGCGCGCCGCCGGGCTCGAGCTCGCAGCCGACGAGATCGTCGGCATCGGGCACCATCGCCCGCAGCGTATCGACCGGCAGATGCACGTTGGTGAAGCGCTTGTGGCTCGCGCCGTCAGCGGCGAAGAACGGCTCGTCCAGCTTGAGCAGCACCATCGATCCCGGCCGCATGGTGAACTCGCGGCCGCGATGGACCACCTGCGAAGAAAGATCTCCGGTATTGCGCGCGAGGCAAAAACGGTCGTCGCCGGTCTCGATCACCTGGCGCTTCTCCCGCCGCACCGTGACGAAGCTGCCGTCGCAACGCCCAAGCATGGTGGTGCCGATGTGGATCGAGTTCATCGTGGCGCGAAACGGCACGTCGGATGCCGGATCCAGCTCGCCGGTGTTGGAGAAATGCTCGAACAATTCGGCGAAGCGAATGAAGCGCTGCCGGTCGGACAGGCCCTGCGGGAGCAGGTCGGTGGAGAGCGCTTTCCTGATGACGGACATCGAAAGGACTTCCAACAAAGACTTTTTCGAAAAACGTCGCGCGTGAAACCGGCCGAACCTCGCAGGCAGGAAATGACCCCGTGCTGAAGGCCGCCGCCCGCAGGCTATCAGCACGCCAACGTGAATCAAGCTGCGCCGGTCAGTCCAAGCCGTGACGTCGCCGGCGCCGGACAGTCCAAGACGGTCCGCATCGGCGGGCCCTATTCAGGCGGCGGTTGCGGCATCCGCCACACAGGGGGCTGCATCCGGGCAACCGGGCGGGCCCAGCCTGACGCCCGCTGGAGGAGAAAACGACATGCGAACCTCTCTACCCCGCAGCTTCGTGCTCGGCGGCGTCATCGCGACCAGCCTCTGCATCGGTTACGCGCTGGGCGCACAGCCGCACATGGACGAAGCCATCGCGATCCTGCAATCGGCCCGCGCCGAGCTCGGCAAGGCCGAGCCGAACAAGGGCGGCCATCGCGAGAAGGCCATCGGGCTGATCGACCAGGCGATAGCCGAAGTGCGCGCCGGCATCGCATTCGCCGCCGGCCATTGAAGCAACGGCACCCGGGAGGACAAGACATGATGCGCACCCTGTTTGCCGCAGCCGTCGCGCTCGGCGCGATCACGGGCGTTGCCCAGGCCATGCCGCTCGCGCCGCTCGGCGCGAGCGCGAATGGCGACGTCATCGCCGTCACCGGCGGCTGCGGCCCCGGCTGGCATCGCGGCCCCTACGGCGGCTGCCTGCGAAACTACGCCAACCCCGCCGCGCATGCCTGCCCGCGCGGCTTCCATATCGGGCCCGGTGGCCGCTGCCGCGGYAATGGCAGGTAGAGGCTGATCGCTCCGCCTCTCCCCGTTCGTCGGGAGAGGCGTCTGCGGACATCGCTTGCGTTCGCCGTCCGGCACGCCGACCAGCACAACCAAATGCTTTTCGCGACCGTCATTCCGCGGCGTCCGACCGCAGCGAGAGTGCAGGTTCCCGCTTGCTACCTCAGCGGGATTGTGTGCAGAATACACCTTATTTTCTGACGCAATCATTGATTGAATCCGGGGAGCACTGCGCGGCCCGGGCCTGAAGCGCTCCTCGCGAAATTGCCGGAGAAGCCCATGCCACATCATGATGGCGAACGGAACGCCGATATTGCCGGCCCGGAACATCCACATAGCGACATGAAGGCCGGCGGGACGGCCGGCTCCGCCTCCTCCAAACGCAAGCTGGTGCTGTTCGCCGATGGCACGGGCAACGCGTTCACCACCCAGGAATCCAGCGTCTGGCGTCTCTACGAGGCGCTCGATCACACCCAGCCGGATCAGATCTCGCACTACATCAAGGGTGTCGGCACCGCCGGCTGGGCGCCGCTCGCCGCGCTCGACGGCGCCACCGGCATCGGCGTGCCCAGCAACGTCCGCAAGCTCTATCGCTTCCTGTGCTGGAACTGGCGCGAGGGCGACGAGATCTACATCTTCGGCTTCAGCCGCGGCGCGTTCACCGCGCGTACGCTGGCGTCCATGGTCGCGAGCCAGGGTCTCGTGCCGGCGGAGATCGAAGGCACGCCGGTGTCGCACGAGGAGATGGAGCGCAACGCCATGGCCGCGTGGCGGGAATACCGCCGCGACACCGTGCCATTGAAGAAGAGCCTGCCGACGATCTGGATCGCGCGCTTCATCCGCGATCTCCTGCTCTATCTCTATCATTCGA
>NZ_JBFUES010001063.1:0-2414 GCF_056403875.1 Bradyrhizobium sp. P2_E8 | reverse complement strand
GGCCGCGACGGCTGCCGCACGCCGATGCAGTGGGATTCCTCGAACTTCGCCGGCTTCTCGGACGTCCGGCCGTGGCTGCCGCTGCCCGAGGATCATATCCACGAGAACGTCGTCAATCTCGAAGCCGACACGCGCTCGATCCTTAGCCTATACAAGCGGCTCATCGTGCTGCGAAAGAGCAGCCCGCCCCTGTTGGCGGGCAGCTATCATCCGATCGCGGCGCAGGGCGATCTCTTGATCTACCGCCGCGAGGCCGAGGGCAGGGTGGTGATCGTGGCGCTCAATCTCGGTCCCGATCCGATCGCCGTCACCACCAGCGCGATCCGCTTCGGCAGTGAGATCCTGCTGTCGACGTTTCTGGATCGTGAGGGCGAGCGGCTGGAAGGCGTGCTGGACTTGCGGGGGAATGAGGGGGTGATCGTCGCGCCTCCCGCCTAACCGTCGTCCCGGGGCGCGCGAAGCGCGAGCCCGGGACCCATAGCCACAGGGAGCGGTTTTGCGAAGACTCGGAGTTACCAGTTCGTGCCACACTCTTCCCTGTGGCTATGGGTCCCCGCCTTCGCGGGGACGACAGCGGAGAGTGCGACAGCGGTGCGCGCGGCCACGTCATCCCGGATGCTTGTTGCCCCGCGCTGTATTCTCGTCGATATCACTCCGCTTCAGTAAATAATCCAGCCCGCCGACCCGGTACCAGCGATAGCCATAGGGCTCCAGCACGACGCGGTGCTGGCCGCGCTTGTCGGCGTGGCTGTGGTCTTCCGCGAGCAGATTGATCAGGTGCGCGACGGCATCATCGGGCAACCCCGTTGAAAACGCGATCTCGCGTGGCTTCTCATCGAGATTGTGCACGAACAGCACGGAATTGTTGCGCCAGTCGTAGCGCATGATGAAGACGGCGGGATCGCGCGTCGCAATGATGGCGAAATCGCCCCAGCCGATCTCGGGCACCTCCTTGCGCATGCGGACGATGCGTTCGGTCCAGTTCAGCATGGAATTGGCATCGCGCCGCTGCTTGGCGACGTTGACGTGCGGAAAGCCGTAAGGGCCCTTGTCGATGATGGGACACGCCGGCTTGTCGTTCTTGGTGAAGCCGCCATGCGGCTCGGTCGACCATTGCATCGGCGTGCGCGCGCAATTGCGCTCCGGCAATGAGAGATCGTCGCCCATCCCGATCTCGTCGCCATAGCGGATCACGGGCGTTCCCGGCAGCGTGCACATCAGGCTGTAGGCAAGCTCGAGCCGCCTGCGGTCGCCGCCCAGCATCGGCGCGAGGCGGCGGCGGATGCCGCGGTCGTAGAGCTGCATGTCCTTGTCGGGGCCGAAGCTTTTGAACACGGTGTCGCGCTGCGCCGGGGTCAATCGCCCGAGATCGAGCTCGTCGTGATTGCGCAGGAACAGGCCCCATTGCGCCGAGGCCGGCCGCGGCCTGGTCGCCTTCAGCGCCTTTGCCAGCGGACGCGAGTCGCCGGATGCCAGCGCATAGAACAGGTGCTGGTTGACGTGGAAGTTGAACATCATGTGCATGCGGTCGGCATCGCGGCCGAAATAGTCCATGTCGGTTTCCGGCAGCACATTGGCCTCGGCGAGGATGATGGCGTCGCCCTGGCGCCATTGCAGGAACTCGCGGAACGCGCGCAGCATGTCGTATTGCTCGACCGGCTTCTTCACCTTGGCGCCCTTGGTCGCGATCACGAAGGGCACGGCGTCCATGCGGAAGCCGGAGACGCCGAGCTGGATCCAGAAGCCCATGATTTTCAGGATCTCGGCCTGCACGTGCGGGTTCGAGGTGTTGAGGTCGGGCTGGAAATCGTAGAAGCGATGGAAATACCAGGCGCCGGCGTCCTTGTCGCGCGTCCAGGTCGATTTCTGCACGCCGGGAAACACCATGCCCTTGTTGGCATTGGCCGGCTTCGTGTCGGACCAGACATACCAGTCGCGATAGGGCGAATTCCTGTCGCGCCGCGCTTCCTTGAACCAGTGATGCTGGTCCGAGGTGTGGTTGACGACGAGGTCGAGGATGATGCGGATGCCGCGCTGCTTGCAGCCATGGGCGAACTCGACGAAGTCGCCGAGCGTGCCGTAGCGGGAATCGACGCTGTAATAATCGGCGATGTCGTAGCCGTCGTCGCGGCCCGGCGAAGTCTGGAACGGCATCAGCCAGATCGTGGTGATGCCGAGGCCGTGCAGATAGTCGAGCCGCCGCAGCAGGCCCTTGAAATCACCGACGCCGTCGCCGTCGGCATCCATGTAGGTGCCGACCGAGAGGCAGTAGATCACGCCGTTCTTGTACCAGAGATCGTCGATCATGCGCGAGCGGCCTCGATGCTCCGCCGAGGTGCGGCGGCTGCGTGATAAGTGCGAGGGCAGGGGGAGGTTCCCGAGTGTCGTCCCGGCCCCCGTGCGCAATTGCGCAC
>NZ_JBFUES010001062.1:0-2428 GCF_056403875.1 Bradyrhizobium sp. P2_E8 | reverse complement strand
ACGCCGCGGCGACCGAAACGAGCTGCTTCGGCGACACGTCCATGTAGTCGACCTTGTCCGGCGTCACCGGCAAGACTTCGCCGGCGTGACGGCAGACCACGAGGTCTTCGGTGAAGCGGCCCTTCGGGTCGAGCGGCACGTTGGCCTGCGCGACCGTGTAGCGGCCCTCCTCCATCGCCGAGAGGTACACGACCTCGTCGGTGACGCGGCCGTCCTTGACCTTGCGGTACGGCGTCTCGACGAAGCCGTACTTGTTGACGCGCGCGAAGGTCGCGAGCGAGTTGATCAGGCCGATGTTCGGACCTTCCGGCGTCTCGATCGGGCAGATGCGGCCGTAATGCGTCGGATGCACGTCGCGCACCTCGAAGCCGGCGCGCTCGCGGGTCAGACCGCCCGGTCCAAGCGCCGACAGGCGGCGCTTGTGGGTGATCTCCGACAGCGGGTTGGTCTGGTCCATGAACTGCGAGAGCTGCGAGGAGCCGAAGAACTCGCGCACCGCGGCAGCCGCGGGCTTCGCGTTGATCAGGTCCTGCGGCATGACCGTGTCGATGTCGACCGAGGACATGCGCTCCTTGATCGCGCGCTCCATGCGCAGCAGGCCGATGCGGTACTGGTTCTCCATGAGCTCGCCGACCGAACGCACGCGGCGGTTGCCGAGATGGTCGATGTCGTCGATCTCGCCCTTGCCGTCGCGAAGGTCCACCAGCGTCTTGATGACGGAGAGGATGTCTTCTTTGCGCAGCGTGCGCTGGGTGTCGGGCGCATCGAGGTCGAGGCGCATGTTCATCTTGACGCGGCCGACCGCGGAGAGGTCATAGCGCTCGGCGTCGAAGAACAGCGACTGGAACATGGCCTGCGCCGAATCCAGCGTCGGCGGCTCGCCCGGACGCATCACGCGGTAGATGTCGAACAGCGCGTCCTCGCGCGTCATGTTCTTGTCGGCCGAGAGCGTGTTGCGGATGTAGGCGCCGACATTGACGTGGTCGATGTCGAGCAGCGGCAGTTCCTTGTAGCCCTGCTCGTTGAGGGCCTTCATGTTCTTGTCGGTGATCTCCTCGCCGGCCTCGGCGTGGATCTCGCCGGTCTTGGGATTGACGAGGTCCTCGGCGAGGTAGTTGCCGACGAGTTCCTCATCCGACAGACGCAGCGCCTTCAGCCCCTTCTCCTGGAGCTGGCGGGCGGCACGGACGGTGAGCTTCTTGCCGGCCTCGAGCACGACCTTGCCGGTGTCGGCGTCGATCAGGTCGTTGATGGTCGAGTAGCCGCGGAAACGGTTGGCGTCGAACGGAACGCGCCAGCCTTCCTTGGTCCGCTTGTAGAGGATCTTCTTGTAGAACGTGGACAGGATCGCCTCGCCATCAAGACCGAGCGCGAACATCAGCGACGTCACCGGAATCTTGCGGCGACGGTCGATACGCGCATAGACGATGTCCTTGGCGTCGAACTCGATGTCGAGCCAGGAGCCGCGATACGGGATCACGCGGGCGGCGAACAGCAGCTTGCCCGAGGAATRGGTCTTGCCCTTGTCGTGGTCGAAGAACACGCCGGGCGAACGGTGCATCTGCGAGACGATGACGCGCTCGGTGCCGTTGACGATGAAGGTGCCGTTCATCGTCATGAGCGGGATGTCGCCCATGTAGACGTCCTGCTCCTTGATGTCCTTCACCGACTTGGCGCCGGTTTCCTCGTCGATATCGAACACGATGAGGCGCAGCGTCACCTTGAGGGGGGCCGCGAAGGTCATGCCGCGCTGGCGGCACTCGTCGACGTCATATTTCGGCTGCTCGAACTCGTAGCGGACGAATTCCAGCATCGAGGTGCCCGAGAAGTCGGAGATCGGGAACACCGAGCGGAACACCGCCTGCAGACCCTCGTCGAGACGGCCGCCCTGGGGTTCGTCGACCATCAGGAACTGATCATAGGACGCCTTCTGAACCTCGATGAGGTTCGGCATCTCGGCGACTTCCTTGATGTGTCCGAAGAACTTGCGAACGCGTTTGCGACCGGTGAATGTCTGCTGCGCCATCGTGGCCTCTCATTTCGTCGCCCGCTCTGGGCGCGCCGTCCAGGACGCAGCTGCCGCCGCTCCCCGGGTTGAATTTTTCGAACCCGTCTTGGGGACCGAAAATCCAGTTTCAGGCCGTCATGTCCTGAATCTGTTCTTCAGACCTTCAAAACGCAAAACGACGCGCGGGGCGCATAGGCACGCCCGCCCGTCTCAACGATTGTCTTCACGGACTGCAAAAGCCCGAAATAGCCTGCTCTCCCAACGGCTTACAGGGAAATCCGGAATCCCTGCCCACCGCGCTTTCGTGCTGTCGACCCGATATGGGGCGACAATAGTGCAGATTCGAGGGGTAAACCCTCCAATCCCCACACTTTTTCGTGTTCGGCCTGCGTCGGGACGTTCCGTCGCACGCCTTTTGCA
>NZ_JBFUES010001061.1:0-2431 GCF_056403875.1 Bradyrhizobium sp. P2_E8 | reverse complement strand
GCACAATCACGACCATGGCCTGCACGCGGGCCACATTGAGGTTCGCAAGGCGCGCACCATATGCTCTGCAAGGGAGCCCTGCCGTGCAGACCATGAAGGCGGCCCTCGTTGCGGCGATTGGCGTCGTGGCTTTGATCTGCTGCCTCCTTCCCAGCTCAGCGGAGGAGAACGGCCGTCTTGCATTGATCGTTTCGATCGACGGAGCCATCGGCCCTGCGTCGGCCAGCTACGTCAAGGAGGCTTTGGCCAAAGCAAGCGAACGGCGCGCCGAGGTCGTGCTTCTGAGACTGAACACGCCCGGCGGTCTGAATTCCAGCATGCGCGAGATCATCGCGGATGTGCTGGCCTCGCCGATCCCTGTCGTCGGTTACGTCGCCCCCTCCGGCGCCCACGCGGCGAGCGCGGGGACCTATATCCTTTATGCGACCCACATCGCGGTGATGGCGCCGGGCACCAATATTGGCGCCGCGACGCCGGTGYAGATTGGCGGGCCGCTGCCGGGACTTCCGAGCGGACCAGCGGACAAGGATGGCAAAGACAAGAAGGACGAGCCGAAGGACGCGATGACGGCGAAGGTGACGAACGATGCCGTCGCCTTCATCCGCAGCCTCGCCGAGCTGCGTGGCCGCAACGCGGACTGGGCCGAGAAGGCGGTCCGTGAGGCCGCCACGCTCTCCGCCAACGCCGCGCTGGAGGCTCATGCCATCGATCTCGTCGCGCGCGATCAGGCCGAATTGCTGAGACAGCTCGATGGTCGCGTGGTCGAGGTTGCAGGCGGCAAGACGCAACGGCTGGTGACGAAGGATGCCGTCGTCGAAGCCATCGATCCCGGACCGATATCCCGCTTCCTGGCGGTGATCACCGATCCGAACGTGGCGTTCATTCTCCTGATGGTCGGCATCTACGGCTTGATCTTCGAGTTCATGTCTCCCGGTGCCGTCGCCCCCGGAGTCGTCGGCGCGATCTGCCTGCTGATCGGCCTCTATGCGCTCAATCTGCTGCCGATCAATTATGCCGGCCTCGCCCTGATGTTGGTTGGACTCGTGCTTCTCACCATCGAAGCCTTCAACCCGACCGTGGTGATCGGGCTCGGAGGGATCGTCGCTTTCGTGCTGGGCGCGCTGATGCTTTTCAGGGGCGAGGCGCCGGGCTACCACCTGTCGTGGTGGGTGATCGGCATCACTGCGGCTGTGTTCGTCGGCTTTGCGCTCGTCGTGCTCGGTTCGCTCCGGCGCGTCGGTAGGGCTCCTGCACTGGTCGGCGCGCAGGCCATGCGCGGCTTGCCCGCCGAGGTTCTCGACTGGAATGGGAACGAAGGTCATGTCTTCGCCCATGGTGAGCGCTGGCAGGCGCGCGGCGCCGAAACGTTCAAGCCCGGAGAGACGGTCGAAGTCGCCAACATCATCGACCTGACGCTGCTGATACGGCGCGCACCAACAGGCGAGGGAGGAACGTCATGATGCTGGAATATCTGACTTATGCGGCGCTCGCGTTGCTTGTCATCATGTTCCTGTCCCAGGCTATTCGAATCCTGCGCGAATACGAGCGTGGCGTCATCTTCACGCTCGGTCGCTTTACCGGCGTGAAGGGCCCGGGCCTCATCATCCTGATTCCGATCGTGCAGCAACTCGTGAAGGTGGATCTGCGGGTGATGGTGCAGGTCGTGCCGCCGCAGGACGTGATTTCGCGGGACAACGTCTCCGTCAAGGTCAACGCCGTTCTGTACTTCCGCATCGTCGACCCCGAACGGGCCATCATCAAGGTCGGCGATTACATGGCCGCCACCAGCCAGCTCGCCCAGACCACCTTGCGCTCGGTGCTCGGCAAGCACGAACTCGACGAGATGCTGGCCGAGCGCGACAGGTTGAACGCGGACATCCAGGAGATCCTCGACAAGCAGACCGACGTCTGGGGCATCAAGGTCACCGGGATCGAGATCAAGGACATCGATCTCAACGAAACCATGGTGCGCGCGATTGCCAAACAGGCCGAGGCGGAGCGGTTGCGGCGGGCCAAGGTGATCAATGCGATGGGCGAGCAGCAGGCTGCCGAAAAGCTCGTCGAGGCCGGCCGGATTCTCGCGCAGGAGCCTCAGGCGATGCAGCTACGTTATTTCGCGGCCCTGCATGACATCGCGGGCGAACGGTCGTCGACCGTCGTCTTCCCGCTGCCGATGGGCCTGCTCGACCATTTTTTGCCGCGGCGGGACAACCCGTAGCCATAAGCGGCGGGATGACCCATCTTCGGCGGGAGAACAATTCGATGACGAAGCCTGCCGCCAGTCCGGCCGGCCGACAAGAATGGTTTCGTCGTCTCCGAGGACCTCAATCCCCAGAAGGCGCGCGTTCTCGCCCAATTGCTGATCGCGAGCGGCGTGACGGCTCCGGCCGAGCTCCAGCGGGCCTTTACGGCGACGTGGTGATCGGACCCA
>NZ_JBFUES010001060.1:0-2439 GCF_056403875.1 Bradyrhizobium sp. P2_E8 | reverse complement strand
CCGCACATACTCTTCGTTGGTTTTGGCCCAGCCGCGTTTGCGGGTCTCGTCGAGGACCTTCATCAGGTTTTCGACATCGATGATGGTCGTCTCGGTGTACCTCGTGAGCGTGAGTGCGCGGCACAGCTTCTCGCGCGCTCGCTCCGGCAATCGGCTCATGTAGATCTTGCCGGTCGATGTGCAGTGGAGCGGTGCCGCTTCGCCCGGATTGAATTGAAGCCCCTGCGGTTGCGACACGCGGACGCTGTCGACATAGGCAACGACATTGTCTCGGACCACACCGATCTCGCATTGCTCGCCGATTTCAGCCGCGACTGCGCGGAGCACGGCATGCCGGCGCGCGGTCCGGAAAGCTGCGCCGATGACCTTGGCCGACAGCGTGACCAGTTGGTTGCCAACCACGTAGCGCTTCGTGCCCAGGGCTTTCTGCAGAAGCCCGCGCTGCTCGAGATTCCCGATGAGACGATGCGCGGTGGGCAGCGGGAGAGCGAGCGCATTGGCGATTTCCGCGACCGAGACAGCTCTGACTTGACCCGCGACATGGCCAACGATGGCGAATGCCCGGTCGAGTGGTCCGTCGGAATTGCTTTGCTGCATCTGCCTGTCCTCGATTGACGAGACAAATAATTATCATTTTTCGGAATAAATACTATTGAAATATGAAAATTATTCTTGGCCGCGTCCGCAGATTGCTCATATCGTTGGCGTCGCCGAAAGGTGATCAGGATTTGTGCAGCGCAGCCGGAGCCCTGCCGGGCGCGCTCATCGGGAGTGTGGGATGTCTCGCCATTACGACGTCGATGCCGTGCGGAAGGAGTTTCCGGCTGTCGAGCGCATCACCTATCTCGACTCCGGCTTCCAGACGCCGCTCGCGCGCCCGGTCAAGGCGGCGATCGATCGCTTCCTCAGCGAGAGCCTCGAGACGGCCGGCCCCAAGAGCGTGTGGCTCGACCGCGTCGAGCAGACCCGCAAGAAGCTGGCGCGGTTTCTTGGCGCATCGGCCGATGAGATCGCCTTCACCAAGAACACCTCGGAAAGCATGAACATCGCCGCCAATGCGCTGCCCCTGCGCGCCGGCGACAAGGTCCTGATGATCCACGGCGATCATCCGAACAACGCCTATGCGTTCCTCAATCTGCGGCGCAAGGGCGTGACGGTTGAATTCGTGCCGATGACGGAGGTCGTGAACGCCGAAAGCCTTCGCCCGTACATCGATGCGAGCACGCGGGCGGTCTCGATGTCGCAGGTGACCTTCCACGCCGGCCATCGCTTCGACATCGAAAGCATCGGCGCGCTCTGCGACGAGAAGGGGCTCTATTTCGTCGTCGACGTGATGCAGGCGATCGGCGTCGTGCCGATCGATGCGAAAGCCCTGCGCGCGACCTTTATCGGATCGGGCAGCCACAAGGGATTGCTCGTGCCGCAGGGGCTCGGGCTCCTGTATTGGGACAAATCGAGGATCGAGCTCGAGCCCGCCTATCTCGCTGCCGCCAGCCTTGCTGAAGTTCCGGCCGATCTCATCGCCCGGCCCGACGAGCTCGAGCTCGCCCCGACCGCGCGCCGCTTCGAGCTCGGCAACTTCAATCTTCCGGCGATCCATGCGCTCGGAGCCTCCCTCGACATGATCGAAGCGCTCGGCGTGCAGAATATTCAGAACCATTGTCTCGATCTCGGCGATCATCTCATCGCGGGGCTCGACGCGCTGGACGTTCGCCTTGTCGGTCCCCGCGATCGGCGGCACCGCGCGCCGCACATCTACGTCATCGCGCTCCCTGCGGCCGAATGGCTCGGTCATTTCGAGCAGAATGGCATCCGGGTATCGCCGGAGCGCGATGGCATTCGCGTGTCATTCGGGATGTTCAACATTTTCGCCGATGTCGATCGCCTGATCGACATCATCAAGCGGCGCGGCGTGAAGCCGTCGTCCAGGGCCGCCTAGGCTGTTCTTCACAGGGGAGATGCACATGACGAGTTTTGCGCGTGTAGTGGGCGTTCTGTCCGGCCTTGCGGCCGTCGGCATCCTCGCTGGACCGTCGATCGCGGCCGACAGTCCCACGCTCGCCAAGATCAAGTCGAGCGGTGCCATCACCATCGGCCACCGCGAGGCCTCCATTCCGTTCTCGTATCTCGGTCCCGATCAAAAGCCGATCGGCTTTTCGCTCGACCTCTGCGCGGCTATCGTCGAGCGCGTCAAGACGGAGMTCAACCTGCCCAATCTCGCCGTCAATTACACGCCGGTGAACTCGTCCAACCGGATCCCGCTCATCCAAAGCGGCACCGTCGACATCGAGTGCGGTGGTACGGCGAACGACAGGAAGCGGCAGGAGCAGGTCTCGTTTTCGGTCGCCACCTTCGTCAGCCAGCCGCGCTGGCTGGTCAAGGCGGACAGCGGCGTGAAGGTGGCCGGCGATCTCAAGGGCAAGACGATCGTCGTGACCC
>NZ_JBFUES010001059.1:0-2444 GCF_056403875.1 Bradyrhizobium sp. P2_E8 | reverse complement strand
CTACACCGGCACGGACTATCGTCCGGTGAAGTCGATTGCGGCTGCGTCGGTGACCGGCCACGGCACCAACGTGATCCAGGGCCTTGCGATCTCGATGGAGGCGACCGCGCTGCCCGCGATCGTCATCATCGCCGGCATCCTCGTCACCTACAGCCTTGCCGGCCTGTTCGGCATTGCGATCGCGACGGCCACCATGCTGGCGCTGGCCGGCATGATCGTCGCGCTCGACGCCTTCGGTCCGGTGACGGACAACGCCGGCGGCATCGCCGAGATGGCGGGTCTGCCGAAAGAGGTGCGCAAGTCGACCGACGCGCTCGACGCGGTCGGCAACACCACCAAGGCGGTCACCAAGGGTTACGCGATCGGCTCGGCCGGCCTCGGTGCGCTCGTGCTGTTCGCGGCCTACAACCAGGACCTCAAGTTCTTCGTTGCGGACTCCGCGCATCACACCTACTTCGCCGGCGTCAATCCGGACTTCTCGCTGAACAATCCCTATGTGGTGGTGGGCCTCCTGTTCGGTGGTCTGCTGCCGTACCTGTTCGGCGCGATGGGCATGACGGCGGTGGGCCGTGCGGCGAGCGCGATCGTCGAGGAGGTGCGGCGTCAGTTCCGCGAGAAGCCGGGCATCATGCAGGGCACCGACAAGCCGGACTACGGCAAGGCGGTCGACCTGCTGACCAAGGCGGCGATCAAGGAGATGATCATCCCCTCGCTGCTGCCGGTGTTGTCGCCGATCGTCGTCTACTTCCTGATCTACGCGATCGCCGGAGGCGGTACGGCCGGCAAGTCTGCGGCGTTCTCGGCGGTCGGCGCGATGCTGCTCGGCGTGATCGTGACGGGCCTGTTCGTCGCGATCTCCATGACCTCGGGCGGCGGCGCCTGGGACAACGCCAAGAAGTACATCGAGGATGGCCATTACGGCGGCAAGGGCAGTGATGCCCACAAGTCCGCCGTCACCGGCGACACCGTCGGCGATCCCTACAAGGACACGGCCGGCCCCGCGGTGAACCCGATGATCAAGATCACCAACATCGTGGCGCTCTTGCTGCTGGCGATCCTGGCGCACTGAGGCAAGCCATCACCTGAAATGAAGACCCCCGYGGCGTAGGTCGCGGGGGTCTTGTTTTGCGTGCGGCCAAGCGCCGTCCGGTGCGTCATCGAACAATGGAACCCGGCCCGGAGCGGCGCCGATTAAGTCAAAAATCGCCTCGTTCAGGAACGGAGACTGGACGTCTGCACGTCCCCAGCGTGTGCCGTATTTAAGGTTGCTTAACCGGCCGCCCTCTAGAAATACGAGAGGTTATCGGCGGCATTCAGCCAGTTCTCGCTGCTGACGCGTGAATCCTCTCACATCGTGCGGTGCGAGACGCGCTCTCGGCGTCCAGTTGCCTGCCGGCTGCAAAAGGAGGTTCCGTTGCCTGCGCTGCCGATGAACGAGATTTTGCGCGCGCTGATAGCGCACCCGGACGTGGCCGATGCTGTGCTCAGCCTCGAGCGGAGCCACGACGGCCGCCAGTTCGAGATCGCGTTCGTCGCGATCGATCCCGATCGTCTGAGCGCCGGCAAGTCGAGCCATCTTCAGGCCGAGACAGATCGGAGAGTTGCGCAATGGCGTCGGGCGTTCGATCAAGCCTATCGTCACGACGCTGACGGTCTTGTGCCCYCGTTCGTAGGCTGGACCAGCAACTTCACCAACAAACCCATTCCCGAGCCCGAAATGGTTGATTGGCTGGATCGCACGATCCAGCGCATTCGTGCGCTCGGTGCAAGGCGGGTACTCGAAATCGGATGTGGAGTCGGGCTACTCGTCGAAAAGCTCGCGCCGGGGTGCGACGTGTATTGCGGGACCGACCTTTCGCCGGTCGCCGTTCACCGGTTGCGCGTGTTTGCGCAGTCGAGGCCTGAGCTTCGGCATGTCGAATTTCTCGAGCGGGAAGCCGCGGATTTGGGAAGTCTGTCGCCGCATTCGTTCGACGCGGTGGTGCTCAACTCGGTCGTGCAATATTTTCCCCGCATCGAATATCTGCAAACAGTCCTGGAACGAGCCGTCAATCTGGTCGCTCCTGGAGGTCATATTTTTGTCGGGGATGTTCGCAACCTCGAGCTGCTGCGCGCGTTCCATCGCGAGGTTCAGGCCGCGAAAGCAGCGCCGGGAGCAACGGACGCATCGCTCGAGCGCAAGATTTTCCTGGCGATCGCCCAGGAGCGCGAACTGGTCATCGACCCCAACTATTTTCAGGGCATCTCGGAAGCCATCCCGCAGATAGGGGCCGCGAAAATCCTGCTCAAGCAGGGATCAAGCTATGAACTGACCCGCTATCGCTACGACGTGGTGCTGCGTGTCGATCACAAGGCCGTTTCAGCTTGCGCCGACTGCTACCGTCTCGTGCCGGACATGAAGCACTGGGCGAGCGAGGGCCGGCCGCTGGCAACCGATCCGATGG
>NZ_JBFUES010001058.1:0-2448 GCF_056403875.1 Bradyrhizobium sp. P2_E8 | reverse complement strand
GGCCGCGCGCGCGGCGCTGGTCGATGGCGAGATGGGTGTTGCGGTCATCCTCGGCGGGCAATTGCGCATCGCGCTGCGCGTGAGCTTCAGCGGCGACCGGATCGCGGCGATCGAGGCGGTGGCCGATGCAGAAGAGATCGCGGCGATCGAGGTCGAGGTGCTGGAGCGCTAGGCCGGCGTGGCATCGCACCTGTCCGGATGCTAGGCTTTCCGCACAATCGCGCGCTGCCGGCGCTCAAGACGCGAAAGGACGCAAGTCATGACATCCCGCCTCATTCCCCTGCTCGCACTATCCCTGCTCGGCCTCGCTGCCGGCGCCACGACTGCGCTCGCCGCCGCCGACGCGAAGCTGAAAGCCGCCGCCGAGCAGGAGAAGGCGCCGCTGATCGAGACCTTGCGCGACATGGTGATGATCGAGAGCGGCAGCAGCGACGCCGAAGGCCTGAAGAAGATGGCCGACTTCACGGAAGCCCGCCTGAAGGCACTGGGCGCCGCCACGGAGCGGCGCAAGACCACCGCGGGCACGCGCGCCGACATGGTGATCGCAACGTTCCAGGGCTCGGGCACGCGAAAGCTGATGCTGATCGCGCATATGGACACGGTCTATCAGCGCGGCATCCTCGACAGCGAGCCGTACCGTGTCGACGGCAACCGCATCTACGGCCCCGGCATCGCCGACGACAAGGGCGGCATCGCCGTGGTGCTGCATGCGCTCAAGATCCTGAAGGACGCCGGCTGGAAGGACTACGCGACGCTCACCGTGTCGTTCAATCCGGATGAGGAGGTCGGCTCGATCGGGTCGGGCGAGATCATCGCCGAGCTCGCCGATCAGCAAGACGTCGTGCTCTCCTGCGAGCCGACGGTGGCTGCGCCCGTGGCCAAAAATGACGGGCTGCTGCTCGGGGCCAGCGGCACTGCGACGGCGAAAATGGAAGTGAAGGGCCGGGCCTCGCATGCGGGTGCCGCTCCCGATCTCGGCCGCAATGCGCTGATCGAGCTCGGACACCAATTGGTGCAGACCAGGGATGTCGCCAAATCGATTCCCGGCACGCAGCTCAACTGGACCACCGCGCAGGCCGGCACCGTGCGCAACCAGATCCCGAAGAAGGCCGAGGCCGGCGGCGACGTTCGCCTCACCATCCCCGACGGCATCGCCAAATTGCAGGCGGCGCTCGACGCCAAGCTGAAAGAGAAGCTCGTTCCCGACACCGAGACGACGGTGACGATCACGCCGGGCCGGCCGCCYTTCGTCGCCAGCGACCGCGGCCGCGCGCTGGCGCAGGAGGGCCAGGCGATCTATGCCGAGATCGACCGCAAGCTCGACATCGCCGAGATGACCGGCGGAGCCACCGACGCCGGCTACGCCAATCGCAGCGGCAAGGCGGTCGTGGTCGAGAGCTTCGGCCTCGCCGGCTTCGGCTACCACGCCCGCGACGAATTCATCGACACCAACTCGATCGTGCCGCGGCTCTATCTGATGAGCCGGATGCTGATCGAGCAGGGCAAGAAAAAATAGGCGCCAGACCGGGCCAGATCATTGTCGCGAAAACAACCCCATGCACAGTAGACGGCCCTAGCGATATCAATGACTTATTGGACCCCAAATAGCGCCTGAGGCGGCGTCCAGCCGTGCTTGACGCCCTCCGCCATCCCGCGTACCGTCGAATACGGAATTCCGTATTCCCTCTCGTGTTTCGGAGCCGCCGGCGTGATTCCTCTCGATCCGCTCCCGAACCTGATCGACCAGGTCTATGCGCGCATCCTGGAGGCGATCTCCGATCGCACGCTGCAGCCGGGCCAGCGCATCCGGCAGAACGAGCTCGCCGACAAGCTCGGCGTGTCGCGCCAGCCGGTGTCGCACGCGTTGCATCTGCTGCATCGGCAGGGTCTCGTCGCCGAAAGCGGCCGGCGCGGCTTTGAGGTCACCCAGCTCGATCCCGCGCGCATCCGCCAGCTCTACGAGGTGCGCGGCGCCCTCGATGCACTCGCCGCCAGGCTCGCCGCGACGCGCGCCGCAAGCGACGCGGCAGGACGCACGCGGCTTGAAGCGGCGCTCGCCGCCGGGCGCCGCATCGATCGCAACACGTCGCTTGCCGAGCTCATCACCCTCGACGTCGATTTTCATCGCGCGATCTACCAGCTCGCCGGCAATCCCGTGATCGAGGAGACGATCGCGCCGCAATGGTCCCATATGCGCCGCTCGATGGCGACGGTGCTGTCGGAGCTCGACTATCGCGGCAGCGCCTGGGCCGAGCATGCGACGATCGCCGGACACATTCTCGCGGGCGAGGCGAATGCCGCCGAACGCGCGGCACTCGCGCATGCGCAGACGGCGGGACGGATGACCGAGGAGAGATTGAGGGCGACGGACGAGGCGGCGGCGTAGCCGTTTGCGCCGTCGTTCCGGACGCGCGAAGCGCGATCCGGAATCTCGAGGTTCCGGGTTCG
>NZ_JBFUES010001057.1:0-2453 GCF_056403875.1 Bradyrhizobium sp. P2_E8 | reverse complement strand
ATGGAAGCCCGCCCATGACTTCGTATCGTCTTCCCAAGGGTGGGCTCATCGACCGTCGGTCTGCACTACATTTCAACTTCGATGGCAAGACCCTTTCAGGTCAAAAGGGCGATAGCCTGGCTTCGGCACTTCTGGCCAATGGTCAGAAGCTTGTCGGGCGGAGCTTCAAATACCACCGTCCGCGCGGAATTCTGACATCAGGCGCCGCTGAGCCGAACGCTCTGGTGACGGTCGGCCGAGGTGGACGTACCGAGCCGAACACACGCGCGACCATGCAGGAGCTATACGACGGTCTCGAAGCAAGAAGCCAGAACCGATGGCCCTCGCTCGACTTCGACATCGGCTCGCTTAACAGCCTACTGTCGCCATTCCTTGCAGCCGGCTTCTACTATAAGACCTTCATGTGGCCAGCTGGGCTCTGGGAAGAATTCTACGAACCGTTCATCCGCAAGGCGGCTGGTCTGGGCAAGGCGGCCTACGAAGCCGACCCGGACTCCTACGAAAAATGTTGGGCACATTGTGATCTACTCGTCATCGGCGCCGGCGCCGCAGGCTTGGCAGCCGCTTTGACGGCCGGGCGCGCCGGAGCCCGCGTGTTGATTTTGGACGAGAATTCATTGGCCGGCGGCGGTCTGCTCTCCGAGACGGCAAGCATTGGTGGGCTGATGGCAGCCGATTTCGCGCGGCAGGTGGTGGCCGAGCTCGATAGCATGTCGAACGTCCAGGTGCTCGCCCGCACAACCGCATTTGGTTGGTACGATGGCAATGTTTTCGGCGCCGTGGAACGCGTTCAGAAGCATGTACAGGTCCCCATCGCCAGTGCGCCGGTCGAACGACTTTGGCGCATCGCTGCGAAACACGCGCTGCTAGCAACAGGCGCGGAGGAGCGGCCATTGGTCTTCGGCGGCAACGACATTCCGGGCGTCATGATGGCGACCGCCGCGCGCAGTTACCTCAACCGCTATGCGGTCGCCTTCGGGAAGAAAACGGCGATCTTCACCACCAACGACAGTGGCCTTGCGCTGGCCCGTGACCTCGAGGCCGCAGGCGTGGAGCTCGTTGCCATCGTGGACAGTCGTGCCGATGACCCGATCCGTTGGACTGGCAAGGCGCGGTTGATCAAGGGCGCGTTTGTCAGCGACGCCCGCGGCGGCAAGTCGCTGACGAAGATCGGTGTCTGGAAGAACGGAACGATCGAGGAGTTGGAAGTCGACGCGCTCGCTATGTCGGGTGGCTTCAGCCCGGTTATCCATCTCGCGTGCCACCTGGGCGGCAAGCCGGTCTGGTCCGACGAACAGTCGGCCTTTCTGGCACCTGAAGACCTAAGGGGTCTTTCCCTGGCGGGCGCGGCTAATGCCAAAACCGGCATCGAAGCCTGCCTTCTTGATGGTGCCGCACAGGCCGCCCGCAGCTTGGATCTCTCGATGGTCAAGGCGACTTTCGGAGCGGTAGAAGACGACATCGTGCCTTCGCCGGCAAAGCCCGTTTGGACCGTGCCCGGTGTCAAGGGTAAAGCCTTCGTGGACTTCCAGAATGACGTCCAGCGCAAGGATCTCGGCCTTGCCGTACGCGAAGGCTACGGACATGTCGAGCTTACCAAGCGCTACACAACCAGCGGCATGGCCACCGATCAGGGTAAGCTGTCGAATGTCAATGCAATCGGCCTTCTGGCTGAAGCACGCGGCGTGTCACCGTCAGAGATCGGAACTACCACCTTCCGACCCTTCTACACACCCGTTTCGTTCGGTGCACTAACCGGCGCCCATAGCGGCCGTCACTTCCAGCCAGTGCGCAAGTCGCCGCTGCACGACTGGGCAGCAAAGAACGGCGCCAAATTCGTGGAAACGGGCCTTTGGTATCGCTCGTCCTGGTTCCCGCGCAGGGGCGAGACAAGCTGGCGCGAGAGCGTCGACCGCGAGGTCAAGAACGTCCGCGTCAACGCCGGGCTGTGTGACGTATCCATGCTTGGCAAGATAGAGATATGCGGTACCGGTGCCGGCGAATTCCTCAATCGCGTCTATTCGAACGCGTTTGCCTCGCTTCCCGTCGGCAAGGCCCGCTATGGGCTAATGCTGCGAGAGGACGGTATGATCTATGACGACGGCACCACGAGTCGCCTCGAGGAAGAACGCTTTTTCATGACCACCACCACAGCCTATGCGGCTGGCGTAATGAACCACCTGGAATTTTGCGCGCAAGCGCTCTGGCCGCACCTCGATGTGCGGCTGTCTTCCGTCACCGACCAGTGGGCGCAAATGGCGGTTGCCGGACCGAGGTCGCGGAGGATCCTGCAACAGATCGTCGACGAGGACATTTCCAATGAATCCTTCCCTTTTCTCGCGGCCAAGGAGGTTGCCTTGCTAGGTGGCGAGCTTCGCGGCCGGCTGTTCCGCATCTCCTTTTCAGGCGAGCTAGCCTATGAACTCGCTGTGCCCTCCGGCTATGGCGAAAGC
>NZ_JBFUES010001056.1:0-2454 GCF_056403875.1 Bradyrhizobium sp. P2_E8 | reverse complement strand
GCGGAGGTCGGCTCGTCGAACAGCATGATCTTCGGCTGCATGCAGAGGGCGCGGGCAATGGCAACGCGCTGCTGCTGGCCACCGGAGAGCTGCCCCGGATATTTGGTCGCCTGGTCGTGGATGCGCACCTTGCGCAAGACACCGATCGCACGCTCATGCGCCTCCGCGCGCGACAGGCCGCGCACCTTCATCGGGGCCAGCATGCAGTTCTCGACGACGGAGAGATGCGGAAACAGGTTGAAGCTCTGGAACACCATGCCGACCTCGCGGCGGACGCTGTTGATATCGGCCATCCGGTCCGTCAGCTCGACACCATCGACGACGATCCGGCCGGCATCATGCTTTTCGATATGGTTGATGCAACGGATCAGCGTCGATTTTCCCGAGCCCGAGGGACCGCAAAGGACGATCTTCTCGCCGGTCGTGACACTGAGATTGATGTCATTCAGGGCCGTGAAATGTCCGAACCGCTTCACGAGGCCCTCCACGGCGACGATGGCCTGACATCGGCTCATCTCATTCACGGCGATCTCCTGAACCATCTTCATCTCCCAAAACAGCGCTTCTCGTACGATTCCCTAGCGGCGCGCGATGGCATAGCGCTTGCGCAGCAACGCGACGCCTTGCGAAGCCGCCGAACTGATGGCGAGGTAGACCACGACGACCACGAGATACATCTCGACGAGACGGCCGTTGAGCTGCGCGAGCTTCGAGGCCGCGCCGAGCAGGTCGGTGAGCGAAAGCACGTAGACCAGCGAGGTGTCCTGGAACAGGATGATGGTCTGGCTCAGGATGATCGGGCTCGCCACGCGGAGCACCTGTGGCAGGATCACGCTCCGATAGGTCTCGAAGGTGGACAATGCGAGCGCCTGGCACGCCTCGAACTGCCCCCGGTTCACGGCGCGCAATCCGACGCGGATGATTTCCGAATAATAGGCCGCCTCGAACAGGCCGAAGGTGATGAAGGCCGTCCAGGTGGCGCCGATCGGAATCGGGCGACCGTTGCCCGCGAGATGGCCGAGCACGATCGGCACCAGGAAGAAGAACCAGAACAGGACGAGGATCAGCGGAATCGAGCGGATCAGGGCGATGTAGCCGCGCACGACCTTCCCGATCACGGGCACTTCGAAGTGCTGTAACAGCGCAAAGCAGGTGCCCAGGATCATGCCGACCACGAAGGCTACCGCGGTGAGTGCGAGCGAAAACAGCAATCCGGACCAGAGATAGGGCCACGCCTGCAGAACAATCGAGAAATCGAGGCTGTTCATTTCACCACCTCCATCCCTGGGGGCAACGAGCCGGTGGGCTGGACATCGTCCGCCAGGCTCGGTTCGATCGCATCCTCCGCCCGCGCGGTGCCGGGGATGCGCACAGCCCTGTCGATCATCGCCATCGCCTGGTAGGCGATCAGCGCCAGCGCGAGATAGATCAGGGTCGCAGCGCCGAAAGCCGTAAAGGTCTGGAACGTCGCCTCGCTGATCTGGCGCGCCTGCGCCGTGAGCTCCATCAGCCCGATCGTCAGTGCGACCGAGGTGTTCTTGTAGATGCCCATCACCTCGCTGGTCAGGCTCGGCACGATCAAACGCAGTGCCTGCGGCACGATGATATGGCGGTAGGTCAGATAGCCGGTGAGCCCAAGTGCGCTTGCCGCCTCGATCTGCCCTCTCGGCAGGGCCTCGATCCCGGCCCGAACCTGCTCGGCGATCCGGGCCGCGGTATAGAGGCCGAGGCACACCAGCGCCGGGACGAATGAACCCCAGGGCGGGGGAATCTGCTTGATGGCGTTTCCGAGCGCGGTCGGAACAATCTCCGGCAGGACGAAGTACCAGAGAAACATCTGCGCCAGGACGGGAATGTTGCGGAAGATTTCCACATACAGGCGCGCAAGCGCAGCGATGGCCCGGTTCTGCACGGTGCGGCCGATCCCGACGACGATCCCGATCGCAAAGGCAATCCACCAGCCGAAGAACGCCAGGGCCAGGGTCCAGCCGAGGCCCGACAGAAGCCAGTCGATATAGCGCTGGCCATCCGCCGTCTGTTCAAAAAGCACTGCGAACATGGCGAATCTCGAGGCTCCGGATGCGAGAGAGGATCAGCGTGCGGACAAATTCCCCGGTGTGATGCTCCGACTAATCGACCGCGTCGCTCGGATGAGCGATCCGGTCCCTGAGTTCGTCCGTCAGCGGGAAAGCGAGGTTTTCGCCCTTGGGCGGAATCGCCCGGGTGAACCACTTCGCATAGGTCTTTTCGAACTGACCCGACGCCATCTGTTTCGACAGAACGTCGTCGACGAGCGCCTTGAAGCCGGCATCGCCCTTGGTGAACATCAGGCCATAATAGATCTTGGCATAGCCCTCGGGGAGAAAGATCAGCGCATCCGGTTTGGGCGCGGCGGCCTTGAGGCCGGCAAGAAGGATATCGTCCTCCATGAAGGCGGCCGCGCGGCCGGTATTC
>NZ_JBFUES010001055.1:0-2458 GCF_056403875.1 Bradyrhizobium sp. P2_E8 | reverse complement strand
GAATCAGACAGCGTCCCCCCATTCTGGATGGTCAGGCCTCCGGTGCCGGAAAGGCCGATGATGACGGTCTGCGCCTGCGCGTTGCCGGACGAGATGACGGCGGCGTTGGGCGAGCTGGTGTCGATGGTCGCGTTGGTGGCGTTGGTCGGGACGCCGCTGGGCGTCCAATTGCCGGCCGTGAACCAATCCGGGGTGGCGCCGTTCCAGCTTTGCGCCTGCGCGAGTGTCGTTGCCGTCCATGCCAGCGTCGCCAGGGACAGTCCAAGCGCCAATGGCGTGATGCCGATCCGACCGTGTTTCGCGATCCGGCTTAGAGCCCTCGCATCTTGCGACATCCCCAGTGCCCCTCCTGGCCGGGCACCGAGCGTCGCACGACACCTCACCAGCCTTCCAACGGACGCGAGCAATGCGGGCAGCTAGCGTAAGCCCGGTTGCGTCCCCCTCAGCAATAGGGATCACCATCACTGCGGGCTGCGATTTGTCAATGCTTCGGGCCGGTTGCCGCCAGCAAACATGGCCGACCAGGTCATGGTGTCGTGCCGCAACTTTCCTGGCGAGAGCCAAGCGAAAGAGCGAAACTGCGAAGCCTATTTCCACACGCGCGCCAGCGTCAGCGCCAGCAGCCCCAATGCGGCGCTGATGAGGCCCACCATCACGTAGGATTGCGCGAACACGCCGGTCTGGATGAAGACCTGGCAGGCGATGGCGAAGCAGACGGCCGCGAGCAGCAGGCAGGCGCAACCGACGATGATCGAGAGGTAGCGTATCGCGGCCGCGACTGGCCTTGCGGGTGATGCAGGATCGGTCATGCAGGTACCAACGGTGCGATCGACGACGGGTTCCTCCCGCGGCTGCGTGCGAGCATCAGTCGCGTGCGCAGCAATCGACGAGCGCGCGCCAGATGCGCCGGATTTCGACCGTCCTCTGAAGCTCCAGGACGTGGTTCTCGCTCGTTTGGGGGGATGCAGCCTCAAAGCGGGGTTCGCGCGGTGCGATCCAGCGTTCGGATATGGGATCGTACCACTTGCCGAGATTGACCACGTTCGTTTCTCCTCGTTTCAATCCCCCCGTTGTCTGATCGCTTATCCCTGGCGCCTGTTGCTTGTGTTCTGGGTCAGGTTGCCGTGCGCCGCCTGCTCGCGAATATTCTGCTTCTCGTCGTCGCGGTGGCCCTTGGTGGTGTCGACCGGGACCGACGGCGCGCTGCCGGCGCCCTTGTGGCTCTGGTTTTCTTCAGGAACAGGTTGCACTGTCTTCGTCAGCGGCTTTGTCATCAGCTCTGACTCCGGCGTTGCCTTCACGAGAGACAAACGCGCCCGAGCCGCGCGACGTTCCAATGTCAGGCCGAAGTGATCGGCTGTGATCGGGATGATGGTACGGTGAAGCGGAAGCTTCCTGTCTTCATCGAAGGGGCAGGCATTGGGCTCGATGGGGGCCGCATTTGCCGGAATGGGGCCCGGCGGTATCGCCCGCCGCCCGTCACCCGAAGCGGGCTTCCTGCGACGGCCGGCTCTTCGCCGCGTGGGCACGGAAGGCGTTGATCGCCTTGTTCGCGAGCATCAACTGCCGGCGTTCGCCGGTCTTGAGCTGGGCTTCGATGGCGTCGAGAAGGACATTCGCTGTCTCGTCCGGAGGACCGAGCTCTCCGCTCTGCTCCAGGAAGCTCCAGGCGATGAAGAATGCGCTCTCGACGGTGCAGCGAATGGACATGCGCTACCAACGCAGCGCGGCTGCCGGCGTTCCGCGCGGGCGCTGATGCGCGCTCTAATTCTTCAGCACGATGCGGCCGACCACCTTGCCGGCGCGCAATTCGTCGATCCATTTCTGGACGTCGCCCATCGGCTCCTCGCGCATCGGCGTCGGCTTGATCTTGCCGGCGCGGGCGAGCGCCATCAGCTCCTGGGCCTCCGCGAGCGTGCCGACCATGAAGCCTTCGATGGTCATGCGCTTGTAGACCCACTGCACCATCGGCAGCGTGAACTGGCCGCCCATCAGGCCGGAGACCACGATCTTGCCGCCGCGCGCGGCGACCGCGACCGCAAACGCCATCGACTTCTCGTTGCCGGCGAAATCGACGATCTCGTCAAAACCGCCGTCGGTCTCCTTGAGGATGCGCCGGATCACTTCCGGTTCGGCCGGGTCGTAAGCGACCGCGGCGCCGTTCTTCAGCGCGGTGTCGCGCGCGGCCGGCGAGAGATCGGCGACCGTGATCGGCTGCTTGAACATCGCCTGCGCGAACGACAGGCCCATCATGCCGACGCCGCCGAGGCCGATCAGAAGAAGGTTGCGCTGGCGCGGACGGTCGACCAGACGCTTGAGCGCGCCGTAGGCGGTGACGCCGGAGCACATCAGGGTCGCGGCCTGGTTGACGGGCAGGGGATCGTAGTCGAGCAGATATTTCGCGTCGGGCACCAGCACGTGGCTGGCAAAGCCGCCGTCGATGGAGACGCCGAGGAAG
>NZ_JBFUES010001054.1:0-2458 GCF_056403875.1 Bradyrhizobium sp. P2_E8 | reverse complement strand
ACTCTGGATTGCTTCGCTGCGCTCGCAATGACGGAGCATGTGGGTGGCACTGTCGCTCCTTTAGCTCGCGCTCTCATCGCAGACACACCTTTGCCCTCTCGCGGCGCGTTTCGCCCGAGCTTTGCTTCGTCGCCTGCCCTCAGATGAAAGAGGGCGCAGGRAAGGCCGGGAGCCGGYTGGCTCCCATYGGCCGCCATGCCAAACGCGGATTGCGCTACGATGCACAGCGGGGAAACAGGGCAACCGGAGCATCCCGGCCTTCCCTGCGCGGATGGTTGGAACGGCTTATGTCGTGCTCTCCCCGGGGAGCGATGCACTATTGCCCCCGTCGCCTTGCGGATGGCTGATGCGCGGGTCCGGTCGGACCACACCCATCACCGCAAGACTTGGCGCACAGACCCCGGGCGCCAGGACGACACGATTTGGCCGTACGCCGATCACACCGGTCGTGCGCGCGATGCTGTCGCTCACGGTTGCCCGCCCTGCGATGCCTGTCGCGCCGATGTGACCCACGTCCACCGCCGCCCGGCCCGCGTTCGTGACGATCGCGATACGCCCCTCTTCCTTGGGCCGGAGTGCGCGCACTATCCGCCAATTCCGAATTTCGGTAAAGTGGAATATTTTCGAYGGCGCGSRTTGACCGCCATCTTGCGTGTCTTGCCCGYCGGGCAACGCAAGGGCTTGTAGATGCRTAGGGTGGATTAGCCGAAGGCGTAATCCACCTCTTCTGCTTCCGCGGAGAGAGACAGTGGTGGGTTACGCCTTCGGCTAACCCACCCTACGAGATCGAGCTGTCCCGGGTATSGCTYCGCTCACCAGGGCAACAGCTTCAAGCTCGTGGATGGATCAGGCGAAGGCGGCCTGGGCCCACGCTCCGTGGGGAGCTCGATCGTCGTCGGAACGGTCGGGCGTGCGGTGGGGCCTTGTGGCGGCGCCGCGTTGGCGCCGATGCCGGATATCCAGGCGCCGCAAGTGCGCAGCCGCGTTGCCCACGAACGTGGCAATGCGCGCGGCGGCCTGTTTGACGACGAACAGGATCGTCGTGACGCGGCTTAGCACGCCGACCAGGATCAGCACCGAGAAAGATGTCGATGTAGGCGAGGAAGTCGCCGACCAGCATCAGTTCCGGCGGAATTGGGATCCTGTGGTAGTAGGCCAGCACAAGGATCACGACGGGGATGAAGGCAATCACCTTCCGCACCGTCAGTCTGTCCAGCAGCGCGGCCAGTTGCACGACGAGCACCTCCCATAGTGCATCGCCGATCGCGAGCGGGACCTCGTAAGTCCATCTCCGCCACCATTGCTTCACGACATTGCTCCGAGCTCAGTGCCTGACCACCAGCACCGAGCACTTCGCGTAGCGCACGACGTGGCCGGCATTGGAGCCGAGGAAATAGGTGCGCATCGCCGGCCGGTGCGAGGTCATCACGATCAGATCGGCCTTCATGTGCACGGCTTCCTCCAGGATCTCGTGGTAGATGCCGCCCTGGCGGACCACGCTGGAGATGTGGGAAGCCTCGATGCCGGATTCGCGCGCGACGATGGCGAGCGCTTCCTCCGAGGTCTGGCGCTGCTGTTCGTCGAAGTCGGCCGGCACGTATTCTGCCAGCATCACCGGCGTCATCGGCAGCACGTTGAGCAGGCGCACCGTGCCGCTCCAGGTCTGCGACAGCGTTGCCGCGGTTGCGATCGCCGGCTTGGCCAGATCGGTGTCGGCGAGGTCGATGGGCACGAGGATGGACTTGAACATCTGCGCCTCCAAATCTTCCAGTCAGCCCGTAATCAGGCTGCATCGACCGGTCGAGACGGCGCCCGCGCGTCTCATCCCGATCGAAGCAGCTTGGGGCTGACGAACAGCACCAGCTTGCCGCGGCGGTAGGCCACGTCCCCCCAATCCTTCACGTCAAAGTCGAAGATCGCAAGCCCCGCGGTGGGCAGATTGTGGGCGAGCGCCTTGGCGCCGGCCGGATCGCCGCCGCCCATCAGCATCAAGGCGGCCTCGTGCATGCCGGGATTGTGGCCGACCAGCAGCAGCCGCTTCGGGTTGCCCGGGTTGGTTGCAGTGCGAATGGATTCCAGGATCTGCGCGGGATCGGCGCCGTAGAGTTCCGGCAGCACCTCGACCTCGGGCGCGACGACGCGGCCCTTCATCGTCTCCCAGGCGATGTCCCAGGTCTGCCGTGCCCGGACGGCATGCGACACCAGCACGGTGTCGGGGAAGGGGGGATGGGAGGCGATCCAGTCGCCGATCTCGGCGGCATCCTTGTGGCCGCGGTCGTCGAGCCGGCGATCCTGGTCACGGCCGCTCGGCGCGTCGGTCTCGGTCTTGGCGTGACGCAGCAGCATCAAACGGCGCATGGCACTCTCGAATCGTTACACGTCCAGAATAATCTACAGGCACCGCTTGAGGACAAGGTGACAGGCGCCCGATCGGTCCTTTAAAGCGCGATGAGATTTG
>NZ_JBFUES010001053.1:0-2459 GCF_056403875.1 Bradyrhizobium sp. P2_E8 | reverse complement strand
CCCACGATGTTTCCGAGGCGGTCGCGCTGGCGGACCGGGTGCTGGTGATCGAGGAGGGCCGGATTGCCCATGACGTCGTGGTTAACGCAGCCCGGCCGCGGGAGCGCGGCTCGGCCGAGCTGGCAGGCCTCGAAGGCTCGATCCTGAGCCACCTTTTGTCGGCGGACGATCGTACCTAAATAGAGGGAACCCCGCTTCGGGGACCACGCCATGAATGTAGTGCCTCGCGATCTCATGACTGAAATCCCCGTCTCGCCCGCCGATTTCCGCGGCGCCATGCGCCACCTCACCGGCGGCGTCAGCGTCATCACCGCCGGGCGGGGCAAGGACATCACCGGCATGACGGTGACCTCGGTTACCTCGCTGTCGGTCGAACCGCCGACGCTGCTGGTCAGCATCAATCGCGATGCCTCGTCCTTCCCGCTGATCCGGCGTCACGGCGCCTTCGGCGTGAACATCCTCAACGCCGACCAGCTCGACGTCGCCGAGCGCTTTGCCGGCAAGGGCGGGCTCAAGGGCGCAGACCGTTTCGCCGGCGCCCGGTGGGTGACGGCGGTCTCGGGAGTCCCGCTGCTGGTCGGCGCATTGTCGGCCTTCGATTGCGAGGTCGAGGAGATCGTCGAGCGGCACTCGCACGGCATCGTCATCGGCCGTGTCAGGGACGTCAAGAGTTCGACGCGGACTGCAGCGCTTGCCTATTGGCACGGCCAGTACGTGGCGGTCGACCAGGACGAAGACGCCGCAAGGCTCGCCGAGGTCAGCCTTCCCTCGCGCAGCCGGCGCGGCATTTGATCGCCGCGGGCAGACGGCGCGGAAGGCTGGCCTTTTCCCACTCATCGCTCTAGAAGCGCCCTGAGCCTCCCGCCGGGACGGCAATGGAGCGGAACGATGAAGCGCGTCGCGACCTGGGCCTTCTACGCCATCGGCGCGCTGGCGATCGCCTATCTCGCGCTCTACGCCTATGCCATGTTCAGCGGCCAGCCGATCATTCCCGGCGACCCCATCCACATCTTCCGCAAGCCGGACGCGCCGAGTTATTCGTGACGGTCTCGTCGGTGCGTAGGGTGGGTTAGACCTGCGGTTGCGCGAAGCGCAGACCGCTGGACGTAACCCACCCTGCTTCAGCGAATGTAGGACGAAGTTGGTGGATTACGCCTTCGGCTAATCCACCCTACGGCACATGTGCTCACCCCTTTAAAATGGCCAGCGCCAGCGCCTGGGCGCGCGGCACGATGCTGTCGATCTCGAGATATTCCTCCGGCGTGTGCGCGAGCCCGCCGACCGGGCCGAGGCCGCAGATGGTCGGCGTGCCGACCGCGGCGGTGAAACCGGAATCGGCGCAGCCGCCGGAGAACTCGCCCTGGAGCGTGGTGAGGCCGACCTGCCTTGCGGCCGCTTGATAACCCTCGAACAGCGCCTTCGAGGCCTCGCTCTGCACCACCGGCACGAACTCGCCCTTGATCGTCAGCGTTGCGCTCGTGCCCGGCACGTAGGAGGTTGCGACGATCTTTTCGATCGCGGCCATCACCGTGGCCCGGTCTGCGGGATCGACATAGCGCAGATCGATCTGGCCTTCGGCATAGGGCGCCGTCGTATTGACGGACTGGCCGCCGGAGACAAGGCCGACATTGAGCGTGATGCCCTTGTCGAGATTGGTCAACGCGTGGATCTGGACGATCTTGTGCGCTAGTTCGCCGATCGCGCTGACGCCGGCGGCGAAATTGGCGCCGGAATGCGCGGCTTTGCCGGTGATGGCCAGATGCATGAAGATGCCGCCCTTGCGGCCGGTGACGACGTTGCCCGTGGGGCGGCCCGGCTCGGAGTTGAACACCGCGCGCGCGGCGCGTCCTTCACGCTCGATCACGGGACGCGACGAGGGCGAGCCGATCTCCTCGTCCGAGGTGATCAGCACCTTGATCGGATGCGGTGAGCCGCCGAACTTGTGGAAGGCGGTCGCCACGAACATGTTCATCACGACGCCGGACTTCATGTCGGCAACGCCGGGTCCATACGCGCGCTTGCCCTCAATCGTGAAGGGACGCCGCCCGGCCTCGCCCTTGCCGAACACGGTGTCGCGATGGCCCATCAACAGCACCGGTTTCTCGTTGCTGCCTGGCTTTGCCACCTCGGCATGGATCGCATCGCCGAAGGTGGAATTGTTCTCGCGCCGGAACGGGATGCCGTGCTCGGCAAAGTGCCGCTCGAACCGCGCACCGACCGCATCGACGCCCTCCTTGTCATAGGACCCGGAATCGATGTTCACGACGTCGCGCAAGAGATCGATCATCGCCTGCCGCTGCGACGCCAGCCAGTCCGTGATTTGAGCTTCCGACATGTTTACCCTCGTGTGGTTCTCACGCGGGGTTATACGGGGTCCCGCGCGTCCGACCTAGTCGGCGAACGCGGTACGGCCATGCCAAGGTTCGCGGGTTTGGCCCGCACTGCCTCCCCATCGTCGT
>NZ_JBFUES010001052.1:0-2459 GCF_056403875.1 Bradyrhizobium sp. P2_E8 | reverse complement strand
GCGAAGCATCGAACCCGGAATCTCGAGATTCCGGGTCTGGCGCTTGCGCGCCATCCCGGAATGACGGTGTACCAGACTCCTCAGGGGATAACTCCCCGCCCCGGCATTGGCCCTTGCCCCCCCAGCCATCCCCGCCTATAGCTCTCGTTTTAATGACATCGAAATCGACCTTCGTCCTCGGCCACCGGCATTTGCTGGGCATCGAGGGCCTTTCCGCGGCCGACATCACCGGCCTGCTCGACCTGTCCGAAGAATATGTCGAGCTCAACCGCCAGGTTGACAAGAAGCGCACCGTCCTGCGTGGACGGACGCAGGTGAACCTCTTCTTCGAGGCCTCCACCCGGACTCAATCCTCGTTCGAGCTCGCCGGCAAACGGCTTGGCGCCGACGTCATGAACATGTCGGTGTCCTCCTCGTCCATCAAGAAGGGCGAGACGCTGGTCGACACCGCGATGACGCTCAACGCCATGCACCCGGATATCCTGGTGGTTCGGCATCACGCCTCAGGCGCGGTGGAACTGCTGGCCCGCAAGGTTGACGGTTCCGTGATCAATGCCGGCGACGGCGCGCACGAGCACCCGACCCAGGCGCTGCTCGACGCCCTGACCATCCGCCGCAACAAGGGCCGGATCGAGGGCCTCGTGGTCGCGATCTGCGGCGACGTGCTGCATTCGCGTGTGGCCCGCTCCAACATCATCCTGCTCAACACCATGGGCGCCCGCGTCCGCGTCGTCGGCCCCTCCACGCTGCTGCCGCCCGGCATCGAGCGGATGGGGGTCGAGGTTGCGCGCGACATGCGCGAGGGGCTCAACGGCGCCGATATCGTCATGATGCTGCGGCTCCAGCGCGAGCGCATGAACGGCTCCTTCGTGCCGTCGACCTCCGAATATTTCAACTATTTCGGGCTGGACCAGAAAAAGCTCGCTTATGCCAAGCCGGACGCTCTCGTCATGCATCCCGGCCCGATGAACCGCGGCGTCGAGATCGACACCGCGGTCGCCGACGGCGCGCAATCGCTGATCCGCGAACAGGTCGAGATGGGCGTGGCGGTGCGGATGGCCGTGCTCGAAGCGCTCGCCCGCAATTTGCCGAACGCGTGATGCTCATGCTGACTGACCGCCGTCCCATCCTGCTCGCCAACGCCCGCGTCGTCGATCCCAGCAGGGATTTCGACGGCCCCGGCGATGTCCTGATTGCCGACGGCATCATCCGCGAGACCCGCCGCGGCATCGGCGCTGCCGGCGTCCCCGAGGGCACCGACGTCGTCAACTGCGCCGGGAAGATCGTGGCCCCGGGCCTGATCGACATGAAAGCTTTCGTCGGCGAGCCCGGCTACRGCCATCGCGAGACCTTTGCCTCCGCGAGCCAGGCGGCCGCGACCGGCGGCATCACCACCATCATCTGCCAGCCCGATACGGAGCCCGTCATCGACAATTCGGCGACGGTGGACTTCGTGATGCGCCGCGCCCGCGACACCGCGATCGTCAACATCCAGCCGATGGCGGCGCTGACCAAGGGCATGCGCGGCGAGGAGATGACCGAGTTCGGCCTCCTGAAGGCAGCCGGCGCCATCGCCTTCAGCGACGGCGACAGAAGCGTCACCAACGCCCAGGTGATGCGCCGGGCCCTGACCTACGCGCGCGATTTCGACGCGCTGATCGTGCATCACACGGAAGATCCCGATCTCGTCGGCGAAGGCGTGATGAACGAGGGCGAGTTCGCCTCGCGGCTCGGCCTGATGGGCATTCCGAACGCAGCGGAAGCCGTGATGCTGGAACGCGACATGCGCCTCGTCGCGCTGACCGGCGGCCGCTATCACGCGGCGTCGCTGTCCTGCATCGACTCGCTCGAGGTCCTGAGGCGCGCCCGCGACGCCGGGATCGCCGTCAGCGCCTCGGTCTCGATCAATCATCTCGCGCTGAACGAGAACGATATCGGGCCCTACCGCTCGTTCCTGAAGCTGTCGCCGCCGCTGCGCACCGAGGACGACCGCCGCGCGCTGGTCGCAGCCGTCGCCTCCGGCCTCATCGACGTCATCATGTCCGACCACAATCCGCAGGACGTCGAGGTCAAGCGCCTGCCGTTCGCGGAAGCCGCTCCCGGCGCCGTCGGGCTCGAGACCATGCTGCCTGCCGGCCTGCGGCTGATGCACAATGGCGAGCTGGACCTGAAGACGCTGATCCGGGCGATGTCGACCCGGCCGGCCGAAATTCTGGGGCTGTCAGGCGGAACCCTGCGCACGGGTAGCCCGGCGGATGTGATCGTGATCGATCCCGACGTCCCCTGGGTGGTCGATCCCGCCGAGCTCAAATCGCCCTGCAAGAACACCCCGTTCGACGAGGCCCGCTTTACAGGCCGCGTGGTGCGCACCATTGTCGGCGGACGGACGGTCTACGAGCATGTCTAGGGTGACGGTATTGGGTGTCGCCCTGCACCGCGGCAGCGGATCGGGACAGGAT
>NZ_JBFUES010001051.1:0-2464 GCF_056403875.1 Bradyrhizobium sp. P2_E8 | reverse complement strand
CGCCTATGCTGTGCGCGGCATCCGTCTGGACAGGACGCAAACATTGGCTGGCGGTGCGAGCCACTGCAATTTCCGCTTCTCGCGGCTCCCGAGGTGATGCCTCATGGACGCGCGGCCGGCTCGCTCCTGATGTCGACGGGCGGCGGTGTCGCGCAGTTTCAGGTTCTCCATGCGGCCTCTACAAACCGGTGGATCACGGTCACGGGATCGAACGGAGGCAATCCGACGATCAGCACGACAGGCTACGCCGACAGCATGGGGCATCCCAGCGCACAAGGGCACCAGGCGGTTGCCGACATCTGGTATCCGGCCGTTTCCCCGTACCTGCACTAACCAGCTTCTCACATCTCTGGAGTCTCTCCATGCGCATCATGATCGCAGTCGCTTGCCTATGCCTTCCAGCAATCGCCGCGGCCAAGACGCTGTCGCCGCTCGAGCAGGCGCTGAGCCGCAAGCTTGGCGTCGAGATCGACGGTGGCCTGCAGGGAAAAAATGGAAAAAGGGAGGAACGGTGAAACGTGGATCGGGTTGATCGAGCACCGTGGAGCGCTTCGATGGACAGAACCTCGATCTATGATGAGTTGGGCCGCATTGAACGCGAGGTGGTCGCWGGAGAGCGCCAGCTTGCAGAACAGGAGCGGCTAGTTCTCGACTTGAAACGTGAGGGTCAAAATACTGCAAGCGCTGAAGAGGAGCTGGAACGGCTGCGTGAATGCCAACGCCTACGCGATCAAGACCGTCAAAGGCTCCTATCACTCCTGCAGCCCTGAGACAGCGAAAACGCTCCCTTCGAAATTCCACCTCAGCCGGTGGTGCTCGTTGACGAGGTGATTGATTAACTCGCGGTCACGGTTTGAGGGGGTCGGATGTGGCCTTCGGAACTGAAGGGTGGCCCAGCCTGTTTGTTACATTTAGCCAAGCGGAGGTCGCCGTGAGGATTATTCTGATAACGACGATTTGCTGGGCCGTGTCGTGCGGATTTGCGACAGCGCAAGCCGATCCGAAGAAAGACTTGAACACGCCGACTGGGCGCTCGGCGCCGGAAGAAAAGGGTCAATTGCAGCCGCAAGGTTGGACCGGACCGATTGAAACAAAGTCGGGTGGTGCGCAGCCGGAAAGTCCGCAAGGTCAAAGCCCACCGGGGATGCAGGCAGCGCCGGACGGATCAACAAAGACAGTCGTTGAGCCCCGGAAGTGAGCCACTCCCTGGTCGGTGAGCGGTCCGGCTTTGCTCAGGGCGAGCCGGACCGTAAGGGCTCCTTTGGGCCCGTTCCTGCCGATCGCCATGCTCACAGCCGGCTCGGCGTCTTGGGTTCGAATGGAAGTTGTTGGCGGTCATTCCGAGCGGCGGTCCTGACCGTAGCGGAAACGCCCGGGCAGCGTCGCACCGCGTCAGGCGGCGCGCTGGCTGCGTCGCGAGGAGAGATCCGGGCACAGCACGAGCTTGCCCTCGAGACCGCCAGCCTCGAGGCGACGGTGAGCATCGGCGACCTCGTCGAAGGAGATCCGCTCGGCGACGCGCGGCCGGATGGCACCTTCTGCCAGAAGCTCGAACAGTTCCTCCAGGTCCTCCTTGAACCAGGTGGGATGTCGCGCCCGCATGGCATTTACCGAGTAAAAGCGGGCTCGCTTGCCGTCGGGCAATAATCTCCACAGGTAGAGGCGCGCGATCTCCATCACGATAGGGAGCATTCGGCGCTTTGCCTGCACGCTCGCCGAGAACCCGATGGCACAGAGCAGGCCACCTGGCTTGAGCGCCGCGTATGAGCGGCGATAGCCGTCTTCGCCAACGCCGTCGACGATGACGTCGAACCCGCCCGGCAGAACCCGCGTGAAGTCCTCATGCTTGTAGTCGATCGGGATTGCCCCCAGGTCTCGGACGAGCGCCATGTGCTCGCCGCGCACCGTGCCCCACAGCTCGAGGCCCGCCAGTCTCCCGAGCACGAGCAGCGCCTGGCCGACTGCGCCGGCGGCTCCGTGCACGAGCACACGTTGGCCTCGCTGGACCTGGGCCACACGGTGCAGAAGCTGGTGCGCGGTCGTCCAGCTCAAGATCAGCGTGGCCGCCTCGGCCGCGTCTACGCCCACCGGCACGCGGGCCACGTCGTTCGCCCGAAGCGTGCGATACTCGGCGTTTGACCCGACCACCGTCATGTCGGCCACGCGATCGCCAATTTGATACTCGTGCACGCCTTCGCCGAGCTGATCGATTGCCCCCACCACGTCGTAGCCCATCACGAACGGCGGCCGGAGGCGCATCGTTTGCGGGTATAGATGGCGCCTGATCAACACCTCGGTGTAGTTGAGGCTCGACGCGAGCACGCGAACGCGCACCTCGCCCTGGCCGGCGGTGGGCAGGCGAGCGTCGACGACCTCCAGTCTCTCGGGATCACCGAAGCGGCTGACTTGAACAACTCGATTGCGCTGTTCCATCATGGGCGATCTCCATGCAATGCCGTCATTC
>NZ_JBFUES010001050.1:0-2472 GCF_056403875.1 Bradyrhizobium sp. P2_E8 | reverse complement strand
AAACAGCATGTCCGAATTCAAGCAGCTCAGCCGGTCCGTGAAGGGCCTGACTGCTCTCGTCACCGGCGCGGCGAGCGGCATGGGGCGCGCCACCGCGCGCGTCTTCGCCGCTGAAGGCGCGAACGTTGCCGTCACCGATTACGACGAGCAGGGCGCGCTGTCCGTTGCCAATGAGATTGCCGCGAACGCCGGATCAGCGAAGGCGTGGAAGCTCGATGTCGCCGATGGCGGTGAGATCAAGCGCGTGGTCCATGACATCGCAGCGCATTTCGGCGGGCTCGACATCGTCGTCAACAATGCCGGCATCTCCGTGCGCGTCGCGATCGATGACGAGACGTACGAAGATGCCTGGGCCAAGGGCATCGCGGTGATGCTGACGGCGCATCCGCGCATCATCCGGGCTGCGCTGCCTCACCTGCGCAAATCGAAGAGCCCGCGCATCGTCAACATCGCCTCGACCGAGGCGCTCGGCGCCACTGCATTGCACAGTCCCTATTCGGCGGCGAAGGGCGGCGTGGCGAGCCTGACCCGTTCGCTCGCGGTCGAGCTCGGCCGCGAAGGCATTACCGTCAACTGCATCTGCCCGGGCCCGATCCGCACCGCCATCACCGACCGCATCTCGGAGGAGCACAAGACCATCTATGCCAAACGCCGGACGGCACTGGGTCGTTACGGCGACCCCGAGGAGGTCGCACATATGACGCTGAGCCTGTGCCTGCCGGCCGCGTCGTTCCTGACCGGCGCGGTGATCCCGGTCGACGGCGGCCTGATGGCCCGGAACGCGTGAGAGGCATCCAGGGGGCGTAGCCCGGATGGAGCGAAGCGTAATCCGGGGTTCTCACCCCGCGGAAAGACCTCGCCGGATTGCGCTACGCTCCATCCGGGCTACTGGCAGCCATGCGCCGCGAGCGTTGACAACTACGAGTGCGGGAGTAGCTTTTTTGCCAACAGAGCGGGAGCAACCGCTCGCGGTCCGCGGGAGAAAACGCCATGACGATCGCCATCCGGCAGCTTCAGACGCATTTTGCGGGCGAGGTTTCCGGCCTCGATTTGCGAAAGCCGCTCACGCCGGATGAGGCCCGCGAGGTCGAGTCCGCCATGGACAAATACGCGGTGCTCGTTTTCCACGACCAGGACATCACCGACGAGCAGCAGATGGCTTTCGCGCTGAACTTCGGCCAGCGCGAGGATGCACGCGGCGGCACGGTCACCAAGGAGAAGGACTACCGGCTGCAATCCGGCCTGAACGACGTCTCCAATCTCGGCAAGGACGGCAAGCCGCTGGCCAAGGACAGCCGCGCGCACCTGTTCAACCTCGGCAATTGCCTCTGGCATTCCGACAGCTCGTTCCGCCCCATTCCCGCAAAATTCTCGCTGCTGTCGGCGCGCGTCGTGAACCCGAAGGGCGGCAACACCGAATTCGCCGACATGCGCGCGGCCTATGACGCACTGGACGAGGAGACCAAGGCCGAGATCGAGGACCTCGTCTGCGAGCACTCGCTGATGTATTCGCGCGGCTCGCTCGGCTTCACCGAATACACCGACGAAGAGAAGCAGATGTTCAAGCCGGTGCTGCAACGCCTGGTGCGCACCCATCCCGTCCACCGCCGCAAGTCGCTGTATCTCTCATCGCATGCCGGCAAGATCGTCAGCATGAGCGTACCGGAGGGACGGCTGCTGTTGCGCGATCTCAACGAGCATGCGACGCAGGCCGGATTCGTCTACGTCCACAAATGGAAGCTGCATGACCTCGTGATRTGGGACAACCGCCAGACCATGCACCGCGTCCGCCGCTACGACCAGTCCCAGCCCCGCGACATGCGCCGCGCGACGGTGGCGGGGACGGAGCCGACGGTGCAGCAGCAGGCGGCGGAGTAGCGCTTCACACACCGAACGTGGTCATCGCCCAGCTTGACCGGGCGATCCAGTACTCCGAGACGGTTGTGATAGATCCGATACGCTGCGGCGTACTGGATGCGCCGCCTTCGCGGGGCATGACAGCGAGGTTAACGCACGACAGCAGAAGGTGTTGCGACAGCTACGCGTGTCCCGCCTCGTTCGAGAGCATGCCGGGATCGATGCCGATCTTGCGCAAGGCGCGGCCGTATTTTTCATCGACGTCGTCGCCGAAGATCAGGTCCGCATCCGCATCGCAATGCAGCCAGCCGTTGCTCTGGATCTCGGTCTCGAGCTGGCCCGGCGCCCAGCCGGCATAGCCGAGCGCGAGGATGGCGTGCTTGGGGCCGGAACCGTTGGCGATCGCGCGCAGGATATCGACGGTTGCAGTGAGGCAGACGCCGTCGTCGATCCGGAGCGTCGCGTTCTCGATGTAGAAATCGCTGGAATGCAGCACGAAGCCGCGCCCGGTATCGACCGGACCGCCGCGGAGCACCTTCATGCTTTCGGCGTTCTCCGGCAGCTTGATGTGCTCGCCCTTCCTGATGATGCCGAGCTGCTGCAACAGCTCGGGGA
>NZ_JBFUES010001049.1:0-2475 GCF_056403875.1 Bradyrhizobium sp. P2_E8 | reverse complement strand
TTCATCCGCTTCTGGCTGACGATCACGCCACCCTTACCGAACGAAGCCCAAGCGGCGGCACAACTGAAGGGTCGGGAGCGTTTCGAAGGATTTGTCGAAGCGCTGGGACGTCGGCTGCAGAAGGGGCAGAGTTTTCTGCGTGAGATTCCAGAGGACATCGTTCGTCCGGAGACGGACAGCCAAAGCTGACTGAACACCAGGGGGAGCGATTTCGCCGATCTTTCTGTTTGCACGCCAGAGTACGATTGCACTATTTTAGCCGACCCACGAAAAGCTGGACGCGCTATCGGCTCGCATGAGCTGAGGGGCAAAAAGGGCCAGCATGCAAAATTCGGAGGCATGGCGTCTCGTCGCGCGCGTTTTTCTCCCATTTGTTGCTGGATACTATCTTTCGTATCTCTTCCGAACGATCAACGCTCTGATCTCCAGTCATCTCGTCGCGGAGATCGGGCTCGGCACTGCCGATCTCGGGCTCCTCACGTCCGTCTACTTCCTGGTGTTCGCGGCGGCCCAGATACCCGTCGGTATTTTGCTGGATCGCTTTGGCCCTCGCCGGGTTCAGAGTTGCCTGCTTTTAGTCGCCGCCGCAGGCTCCTGCCTGTTCGCGATGTCCACGAGTCTGCCGATGCTCTTGATTTCGCGAGCCATGATCGGCCTCGGGGTGGCGGCGGCATTGACGGCTGGATTGAAGTCCATCGTTCTCTGGTTTCCGAGCGAACGATTCGCCTTGCTGAACGGCTACATGATCATGCTGGGCTCGCTCGGAGCGGTGACCGCGACAGCTCCCGCCGAACATTTGATCGCCTGGATGGGCTGGCGACCGCTCTTTGAGGTCCTGGCGACGGCAACCGGCGTCACGGCCGTGCTCATCTATATCGTGGTTCCTGAACGAGCCATCATCCCGCCATCAGGATCAATGCCCGGCACATTGAGCTCCGTCTTCGGCGATCGGCGTTTTTGGCGAATTGCCCCGTTGTCAGCCACTTGCGTCGGATCGGCCTGGTCTCTGCAGGGATTGTGGGCTGCGCCGTGGCTGACCGACGTCGAGGGATTTGATCGAACGAGACTTGTCGGACAGCTATTCACAATGTCGGTCGTCCTTTGCGGCGGTGCCTGGCTATTCGGCACATTGGTCCATGGCATCAGGCGAAGAGGGGGGACGATAGAGATCATCGTGGCCGTGATCGCAATCCTGTTCATCGCGGCCGAGCTATCCTTGATCCTTCGCGTGCCCTTGCCGTCAATCTCGCCGTGGTCGGTTGTCGCAATTGTTGGAACCGCGACGGTGGTCAGTTTCGCGGTGATAGCTGATTACTTTCCGCCAGAACTCACCGGTCGTGCCAACGGTGCGTTGAATGTGCTGCACTTCGGTTGGGCATTTGTTTCCCAACTCGGGACCGGCTTCATCTTGCAGCAATGGCCACTCGTGGATGGCCACAGGGCCGTCCTGGCCTATCAGGTCGCATTCGGTGTCAATGTGGCGGTTCAGATCACCGCCTTCGTCTGGTTCGCTCTACCATCGCTTGGATCCTTCGGGCGCTGGATGGGTTCAATTCCGCTCTTCTTGCCTGCTAGCGTTTCTGATGCGGCCGAAACGTTCATGCCGTACGAACAATTGCTGGTGGTCATGCCGGCGGATACCGATTCGGAGTGGTGAGCCACGTCCGCAGCAACCTTCCCGACGAATAGCATCAGCATTCCGCAGCGCTCCGGTTCGCTTCGCGGTGCGAATTATGAGTTTTCGGTCTTTCTTTTTCTACGCCAATCTACGCTTACCGTAAGCGCTTGTTGCGCCAAATCCATTGGTGCCTTTTCTAATCAACCCATCTGAGAACGCTCCAGACGTTCTCATTCGGTGGGGACGGCATTGGCAATCCATTCCATTCAATCGGAAGCGAATTCGCGCGGTGCGCGAATGCTGCGGAGCGCACTTGGCGTGGCGATCGCAGGCTACCTGGAAGACGACGCGATCGTTGAGGTCATGCTCAATCCCGATGGGCGGCTTTGGATTGACCGACTGTCGAGTGGCTTGGTTGACACCGGCGTAACGTTGTCAGCGGCGGACGGCGAGCGCATCGTTCGTCTGGTGGCGCATCATGTAGGCGCGGAGGTGCACGCCAGCTCACCCCGCGTGTCGGCCGAACTTCCCGGAACCGGCGAGCGGTTCGAAGGCCTGTTGCCTCCGGTCGTTGCTGCCCCCGCTTTCGCCATCCGCAAGCCCGCGGTCGCCGTCTTCACGCTCGACGATTACGTTGCCGCCGGGACCATGACCTCCGGGCAAGCCGACACCCTGAGGAGTGCGGTCACCACTCGCAAGAATATCTTGGTGGCCGGTGGTACCTCGACCGGCAAGACCACCTTGACCAACGCGCTTCTGGCCGAAGTTGCCAAGACCTCCGATCGTGTTGTCCTGATCGAAGATACGCGCGAACTTCAATGCAAGGCGCCCAACCTTGTAGCATTGCGGACCAAAGA
>NZ_JBFUES010001048.1:0-2475 GCF_056403875.1 Bradyrhizobium sp. P2_E8 | reverse complement strand
GCATCAACCTCCGCCTGCCGACCTATGGCGGACTCTATGCCTGGGAGTTCGAGAAGCGCGGCCGCGCCATGAAGGTGCGGGTCGACGGCCAGCTCGTGTTCAACACCGGCCTGCTCAGGATGAATGCCGTACTGGCGGGGCTTGGTCTTGCCTATATCCCGGAAGATCTCGTGAAGCGCGAGATCGCCGACGGCCGGCTGATCCGCGTGCTCGCCGACTGGTGCGCGCCGTTCGCGGGCTATCACCTCTATTACCCGAGCCGGCGGCAGCCGACCCCGGCGTTTGCCGTGCTGGTGGAGGCGTTGAGATATCGGAAGTGAGGGGCCGCGCAGACGGTGATGATCGGACTCGTGCTGCGCTCGCAATGACGATGTGGAGAGCCCGACGCCATATCAGCCAGATCGACTCGCGGAGAGTCCCCCTCACCCGGAATCCGCGCTGTGCGCGAATTCCGGTCTCTCCCCGCAAGCGGGGAGAGGCAAGAATCACCGCGCGACGACTTCGACCTCGCCGTCGACGCCGTTGACGACGTTGAAGCCGCGCTCGTAGACCTTGCCCTCGTTCTTGGCGATGGCGCGGTATTCGCCCTCGGAGAGCACGACGCGCGGGAAGGCGCCGATCGACTCCTTGATGACGTCGCCGCCGGGGGTCAGCACCGACCAGGCGGTGTTGGCGAGCGCCTCACCGCCCTTGTCGCTGACGAGCTTGAGCGTGATGACGGCGGCGCGGTGGGTGATGGTGACGTCGGTGAGCTTGCCGGCCTGGACGCGGATGTCCGAGCGCACCACCGAATTGGCGTCGCCATAGTTGGAGATGATGTAGTAGGTGCCCTCCGGTATCAGCACGACGTCGCCCGCCGCGACGTTCGGCACCAGCGAGGCGCGCTCGCCGGATTCGAACTGGCTGCCCTTGTAGATCGCGAACGAGATCTGGTTCTGCGGAATGCGGCTGGTACCGACACGGCCCTCGATGCGCAGGCCGCCGGCCGGCAGCACGAAGGATTCGCGATCGGTCTCGGCCTTCAGGCTGACGGTGCGCACCGCGCTGACGAGCCCGAAGGCGACGTGCACGACGTAATTGCCAGGCGGCAGCACGATATTGGGCGTAGCGCTGCGATCCTCGCGGATCAGCTTGAACGTGCCGTTTTCGTCGGGACGGTCGGCGAACACGCGCCAGACCAGGCCGCTGGTGATCGGGGGGGTGTCCTTGCCGTATTTGGCGGTCAGCGACAGCACGCCCTGTCCGGGCACGGCGGCATTGAGCGGCGCGGCCGGCGGCACGGTCGTGACCGCGGGTGGCGGCATGCTGGGGGACAGCGGCTGCGTCAGGGTCGGCGGCAGGCTGGGGGGAGCCGCCCCCGGCCCGGAGGGTGGCGCCAGGCTGACGGCGCCGCCGGGGTCGGGCACCGATGCGGGGGGCACCGGCGGCGGGCGATCGGAGAAAAGCTGCGCCTGGGCAACGCCTTGACCCAGGATAACGAGGCACGCGGCAAGGATCAGCGCCGGCAGCAGCGATACGCTGCGCCGCCATCCGATGATGCCGTCACCCCCGATAGTCATGCCACCTGCTTTTCACCGAAAACGCGGCAAATTCAAGCCTCTGAAATCCCAAGAAATACGGCCCCGCCACGGTTTGATGGAACCTGGTTGACGCCTGCGTGATTAGACAGGAGGCAACCGCCCCTCGCCATACTCCTGCCCAGCGCCCTCTCCAAAGCGGCATAAACCATGCTCGGCCCCTGATATGGCGGAGAGCGAGTGCGACGCCTAGTCTAGTGGTCCTGGCTGGCCACGCGTAGGAGAGTTCTAGTGCTGGACAGATTGAAGGGCCGCGGCGCGAATGGCTCGAACAGCGAGAAAATCGGCCTCGGAAGCATCCGCCGGCCGGTCATTGGTCTCGCCCTTGGCGGCGGCGCGGCGCGCGGCTTCGCCCATATCGGCATCATCAGGACGCTGCTCGCCAACGGTATCGTGCCCGATGTCGTGGTCGGCACCTCGATTGGCGCCGTGGTCGGCGGCCTCTACGCGTCCGGCAAGCTCGATACGCTGGAGGAGTGGGGCCGCGGTCTGCAAGGCATGCGCAACATCCTTGGTTATCTCGACATCCGCCTCAACGGCTCCGGTCTGATCGGCGGCGAGAAGCTGGCGACCCGGCTCGAGGCAGCGTGCGGCCACACCTTGATCGAGGACCTTCCGATCAAGTTCGCCGCCGTCGCGACCGAGGTTCGCACCGGCCACGAGATCTGGCTGACACGCGGCCGCGTGGTCGACGCGATGCGCGCCTCCTACGCCCTGCCCGGCATCTTCTCACCCGTGCTGATCGGCGATCGCTGGCTGGTCGACGGCGCGCTGGTGAATCCGGTGCCGGTCTCGGCAGCGCGGGCGCTGGGCGCTGAAATCGTCATCGCTGCAAATCTTTCCAGCGACATCTTCACCTATTCGACGACGGTCTATTCGCACGGCGCTGCGCCTGAAC
>NZ_JBFUES010001047.1:0-2497 GCF_056403875.1 Bradyrhizobium sp. P2_E8 | reverse complement strand
GCTCCAGCCGCGTCCGCGTCGCCTGCTCGAACACCGAAACCGACTGCATCAGCACGTTGGAGTGATATTGCTCGCGCTTGGTCAGCAAGGTCTGGAGCAGCGCGATGCCGACGGCGCCGCCGAGATTACGCATCATGTTGAACAGGCCTGAGGCCGAGCCCGCATTCTCCGCTTCGATGCCGGCGGTCGCCACAGCAGACAACGGGGCCATCACGAGCGCCTGGCCGATCGCACGGACGACATTGGGCCACAGCAGCTGGTCGGCGGCATAATCGTTGGTCATATCGATGTTCATGAAGTTCGAGGCCGCGAACAGGACGAAGCCGACGCCGATGATGATCCGCGCGTCGAAGCGCTGCATCAGGCGCGGCACCAGCGGAATCAACACGAGCTGCGGCAGTCCGGTCCATGCCAGCACCATGCCGATCTGCTCCGCATTGTAGCCCTGGATGCGCGCCAGATATTGCGGCAGGATGAACACCGAGCCGTACAGCGCGATGCCGAGCAGGAAGTTCGCGAGCATGCCGAAGCCGAAATTGCGGCGCACCAGCAGGCGCAGGTTCAGAAGCGGCTTCTTCACGGTGAGCTCGATGATCAGGAAGGCAGCTAGCGCGACGGCCGCGATGACGGACAATTTCACGATGAAGGGCGAGCCGAGCCAGTCGTCCTTGTTGCCTTCTTCCAGCACGGTCTGAAGCGCCGACAGGCCGATCGCCATGGTGATGATGCCGGCCCAGTCGCCTTCGCGCAGCAGCGCGAGCTGCATCGGCTTGGCCTCGAGCGCGTACCAGAGCATGCCGACCATGATCGCGCCCGGCACGAGGTTGACATAGAAGATGTACTGCCAGCCGAAATTCTCGGTGAGATAGCCGCCGATGGTCGGGCCGATCGCGGGCGCGAAGGTCGCCGACAGCGCGAACAGCGCAAGGCCGACCGGTTGCTTGCCGCGCGGCAGCAGCGTGATGATCAAGGTGAACGCCATCGGGATCAGCACACCGCCGGTGAAACCCTGCACGGCACGCAGCACGATCATCTGCGGCAGGTCCTGCGCCAGCGCGCACGCTGCCGACAGAGCCAGGAACAGGATCGCGTTGGTGAGGAGATAGATGCGGATCGAGAACACCTGGGCGAGCCACCCCGACAGCGGGATCACCACGATCTCTGCGATCAGATAGGACGTCGAGATCCAGCCGCCGTCGTCGATTCCGGCGCCGATCGCGCCCTGGATATCGGCGAGCGAGGCGTTGACGATCTGGATGTTCAGCACCGCCATGAAGGCGCCGAGCGTCGCGCCGATCACTGCGATCCAGGTCTWGGCCGACACGGCCGGAGTCGTGGGGGCCGCGGCAGGTGCGGGGAGGGTGGCGGCGGAGGCGGCGTTGATGGCCGGTTGGAGCGTGCTCATGGAAGCCTCGTCTCGGTTACGGAGACAGGATGCGCTGGGCGGATGGTTTCGATAATCGGCGGAGTTCTGGAAGGATCATCCGGCAGGGTTTGACAATCCTGCCGCATGCCCCCTCGAGGTCAGCCGCCGTTCGGGCGAGAGGTGTTGTTGGCGAGGCGCCTGGCCGTCTCGCGTTCGGCCAGCACCGCCTGCTTGGTGTCTACCGTTGGCACCGCGGACATGCCCGGCCGCAACAGGCCGGTCAAGCTGTGATCGTCGAGCACGATCTTCACCGGGACGCGCTGCACGATCTTGGTGAAATTGCCGGTGGCGTTGTCGGGCGGCAGCAGCGCGAATTCGAGCCCGCTGGCCGGCGACAGGCTGTCGACATGACCGCGCAGGGTCTGGCTGCGGAAGCTGTCGACGCGCAGCTCGACCGGCTGGCCGGGACGGACATGGGTGAGCTGCGTCTCCTTGAAGTTGGCGACCACATAGACCGCATCGAGGGGCACCACCGCCATCAATTGCGTGCCGGCCTGCACGAACTGGCCGACGCGCAGGCTACGGGCACCGACCGTGCCGTCCACCGGCGCGGTGATCTCGGTATAGGACAGGTTCAGCCGCGCCTGGTCCGCAACGGCGCGGGCGTGTGCGAGCTGGGCCGTGGCCTGGGCGCGCTGGGTGGTGAGCACGTCGACCTTGCGCTGTGCGGCCAGAAGGCCCGATTTCGCGTGCTGCAATTGCGCGCCGCTGGCGCGCAGCGCCGCATCGGTCTGCTGTGCGCGCTGGATCGTGCCGGAACCCGACTTCATGAGATCGTCGTAGCGGGCGCGCTCCTCCTGGGCGAATTTCAGGTTGGCGTCCGCAGCCRTGACATCGGCCGAGCTCTGCTCGATGATCGGCTGTTGCAGTTCGAGCTGGGCATCGAGGTTGCGCACGGAAGCCTCCGCGGCGGCGACATCGGCGCGAGCCTGATCGAGCGCCGCCTTGAAGTCGCGATCGTCGATCCTGGCCAGCACCTGGCCGGCTTTGACCTTTTCATTGTCGCCGACCAGGACCGTCGCGATGTAGCCGGAAACCTTCGGCGCGACGATCGTGGAGTCCGCCTTCACG
>NZ_JBFUES010001046.1:0-2503 GCF_056403875.1 Bradyrhizobium sp. P2_E8 | reverse complement strand
AGCGTTCCTTGATCGGGGCCTGCATCTGGCGCAGTTGGGCGGCGTCCATCTTCGTTCTCTCCCGGAAAAATCGCCTCTCGATGTACCGGCTTGGGGAGAGATTGTCACCACCACATGGCCTGACCGGGACCCAGGGTTGCGTCACGGTCGGGCACGCTGCGGTCGAGCGAACGGTCGAGTGACGTCAGCACACTTCGCTTGAAGTTCTCGAAGAGCGGCGAATTGCGGTCGCGCGGCCGCCCGAGGTTGATCTCGATCTGGTCGAACAAGCGCCCCGGCCGCGGCCGCATCACCAGCACGCGGTCGGCCAGCACCACGGCCTCGTCGACGTCATGTGTGACGAGGATCAAGGTCGGGCGCGTATCGGCCCAGAGGTCGAGCAGATGATCCTGGAGATCCCTGCGGGTGAAAGCGTCGAGCGCGGAGAAGGGCTCGTCGAGCAAGAGCACCTCGGGCTGCGGCACCAGCGCGCGGGCGATCGCGACGCGCTGCGCCTGCCCGCCGGAGAGCTCGCGCGGCCAGGCCTGCGCCTTGTCGGCGAGCCCGACGCGCGCGAGCGCGCGCGCCACCTTCTCGCGCCGTTCGGCCGCGGGCAGATCGGCAAGGCCGAAACCGATATTGTCGGCGACGCTGAGCCAGGGCAAAAGCCGCGGCTCCTGGAAGATGATGCCGATCTTGGCGTGCGGCGAGGCGATCGCCTCGTCRTCGAGCGTCACCGTGCCTGAGGAGGCGCGGTCGAGGCCGGCGATGGCGCGCAGCAGCGTGGACTTGCCACAGCCGGAGCCGCCGATGATGGCGACGATCTCGCCCTGGCTGATCTCGGCGGAAAAGCGCGCCAGCGCCTCGACGCCGTTGGGATAGGTCTTGCCGACCCGGTCGAGCGCCAGCATCGCGTTATGCTCCCCCGGCGCGCCCGAAGGCGTCCTGCCAGCGCAGGAAGGGCGCGGATCCGACCTCGATCAGCCAGTCCGTGAGCTTGCCGAGCATGGCGAAGATCACGATGGCGGCGAGGATCTGCGCGGGCTTGCCGAGCTGCTGACCGTCGAGCAGGAGATAGCCGAGGCCTTCGGAGGCGCCGATCAATTCGGCCGCCACCACGAACATCCAGCCGAGACCGAGGCCGACGCGCAAGGAGACGACATAGGCCGGCAGCACCGCGGGCAGCAGGATGCGGCGGATCATCGCCGGGCCGGACAGGCGGAAGGTGCGGCCGACCTCGACGATCTTGCGATCGACCGAGAGGATCGCGCCCATGACGCCGAGATAGACCGGGAAGAACACGCCGACCGCGATCAGCGCGATCTTCGAGGTCTCGAAGATGCCGAGCCAGAGGATGAACAGCGGCACCCAGGCCAGCGAGGGTATCGCGCGCAGCGCCTGCACGGTCGGATCGAGCAGCCGGCGCGCCAGCGACCAATAGCCGGAGATCGCCCCGAGCAGCGTGCCCGCGACGACGCCKAACGCGAAGCCGAGGCCGACGCGCCACAGCGTCGCGGCGATGTGACGGACCAGCTCGCCGGAGCGGGCGAGATCAGCGATGGTGACAAGGACGCGCGAGGGCGGCGGCACCAGCCGGCCGTTGGACCAGCCAGACCACACCACGAGCTCCCAGCCGAGCGCGAGCGCGAGCGGCAACAACACACCCAGCACCGGCCGCGCGTAACGCGCGACGCGCGATGGCGCGGCGGCGCTCTCGGCCGCATCAGAGGATCGTTGCAAGACAGGCGCGTCGGAGATCATGGCCGGTAGGAAGCGCGTCTGGTCAGGGAATGCAACACTACTATTGCCGCGCCTTCTTGCGTCGTCCCCGCGAAGGCGGGGACCCATAACCACAGGGAGGCGTGGTTACGGGGACTCGGAGTTGCCGCCTTCGCACCACAACCGCTCCCTAGGGTTATGGGTCCCGGGCTCGCTTCGCGCCCCGGGACGACGACGGTGTTTGCTGCGGCAGCTACGCTCTTCCCAACCGCCCTCAATTCGTCGGCAGCGGGACCTGGTCGTCGATCAGCGCGTCCAACGTCGCCTTCACGTCGACCTTGGCGTCGACGACTCCCGCCTGCTGCAACGCCAGGCCCGCGGCGAGGATCGACTCGCGCTGGGGCGCGCCGATGCGACTATGCGTCAGCTCGGTGCGCTCCTTGAGCTGCTTGTCGACGACGGCCTCGGGAAGCTTGGTCACGGCGATGAAGGTCTTCTTGAGATCGTCGTAGTTCGCCAGCGAATATTTGCGCGCCTCTTCGTAAGTTGCGAGCACGCGGCGGGCGATGTCCGGATAGTCCTTCAGGAACTGCTCGCGCACATTGAGGATGCCCCAGGTGTTGGCGTCAGCCTTGCGATAGAACAGCTTGGCGCCTTCCTCCACCTCGGCCTGCGCCATCATCGGATCGAGCCCGGCCCAGGCATCGACATCGCCGCGGATCAGCGCGGTCTTGCCGTCGGCGTGCTGGAGCAGCACCGGCGTGATGTCCTTTTCGGTGAGGCCGGCACCAAGCAGCGCGCGCAC
>NZ_JBFUES010001045.1:0-2503 GCF_056403875.1 Bradyrhizobium sp. P2_E8 | reverse complement strand
TTGGCCGTCTCTACACCGCCGGCGGATTGCGGTCGGTGAAGGTGGTGCGCTGGTGCCAGTAGGGATAGGGCAACGTCACCTTGCTCGCGGCATCGAGCTTTGCGATCTGGTCCTTGGTCAATGTCCAGCCGACCGCGCCGAGATTTTCGCGCAGCTGCGTTTCGTTGCGCGCGCCGATGATCAGCGTCGAGACCGTCGGACGCTGGAGCAGCCAGTTCAGCGCAATCTGCGAGACGCTCTTGCCCGTCTCCTTGGCGACCTCGGCGATCGCGTCGACCACGCGATAGACGTGCTCATCGGGCACGGGCGGTCCGAAATCGGCGGTCTTGGGCAGGCGGCTCACCTCGGGCTTCGGCTGGCCTCGCCGGATCTTTCCGGTGAGGCGTCCCCATCCGAGCGGCGACCAGACCACGGCGCCGACCCCCTGGTCGAGGCCGAGCGGCATTAGCTCCCACTCATAGTCGCGGCCGATCAATGAATAGTAGGTCTGATTGGCAACGTAGCGCGGGAAGCCATGCTTGTCGGCGACGGAGAGCGACTTCATCAGGTGCCAGCCTGAAAAGTTGGAGACGCCGACATAGCGGATCTTGCCGGCGCGTACGAGCACGTCGAGGGTGGCGAGCACCTCCTCAGGCGGGGTGAAGGCATCGAAGCCATGGAGCTGGAACAGGTCGATGTAATCGGTGCCGAGCCGGGCGAGCGAGCCGTCGATGGCGGCGAGCAGATGCTGCCGTGACGAGCCGATGTCGTTGGGCCCGTCGCCGAAACGGAACGTCGCCTTGGTCGAGACCAAGACCTTGTCGCGGCGGCCCTTGATGGCTTCGCCGAGAACGCGCTCGGACTCGCCGAGCGAATAGACGTCGGCGGTGTCGAACATCGACACGCCGGCCTCGAGGCAGATATCCAGAAGCCGCCGCGCTTCGCTCGCGTCGGTGGTGCCCCAGGCAGCGAGGCGGYCGACGCCGCCGAAGGTGCCGGTTCCAAGACTCAAAGCGGGCACCATGAGGCCGGACCGGCCCAAGCGTCGGTATTCCATCGATGTGCTCCTCGGCTGGCCGCGGATTGATCCGTGCGGCCTTGGCGCCGAAGTTAGCGCAAGCAGGCGCCTTGTCCTATCACGCGCTCACATACCGGCCTTGCTCGGGAGCGCTCTAGTCGTGCCGAAGCATGTCATCGAACGCGGCATCGACGAGGCGCGGGCCGACGGTCTTCACGGGAGCCTGCGTCTCGATTGCCGCTGCGACAGAGGGCGTGCAGGCGAGTTCGACGTTGCGCGCCTGCCGCGGCAGGAGCGCAACGCTCCAGCCCACCACGACCAGCGCGGCGAGCCGGATCGCGATCATGCCCAGCAACAGCTCCGATCCGCTTATCGTGGCGTGAGTCCTCATGTGAGCCAGCCTGATGCAGGCTGCCAACCAAGACAATCTGGAATTGCCGAGCGCTGCCTTCGCTCAGAGCGAAGGCTTGCGATGATGGCTGACCGGAATGAACGTCAGTGCCGCAGCTGGCCCTGCCGGAAATCGCGCGGCGACATCCCGAAATGTTCGCGGAAGACGCGGCCGAAATGCGAGAGGTCGTTGAAGCCCCAGGCAAACGCGATCTCGCTGATGTGGCGGTGCGCGAGCATGGGCGAGGCGAGGTCGCGCCGGCATTGGGCAAGACGCTCGGCAAGCACATGGCGCTGGAACGACGTCTCCTCGTCGGCGAGGAGGTCGTTCACGTAGCGCGGCGAGATACCGAGCGCGGCCGCGGTCTCCGCCAGCGAAAGGTCGGGATCGGCGAGGTGCGCGCGGATGTGGGCCTTCAGCCGGTAGAGCAGGGCGGAGCGATGCGTCGAGGACGGCAGCGGCGTCTTGCCGAGCCGCTCGCTCAGCGCCATCGCCAGGAGATCGACGGCCTGCTCCGACAGGGCTGCGGAATTGTTCGGGGCGAGCCGGTCCGCGCTCTGGCACAGCCTGAAGATGAAGTCGTAGGCGAGCCGCTCGAGCGGCGCATCAGTGCCGAACGAGATCGCGGTCAGCGTCTCGGTGCCGCCGAGCCGTCGCTGCAACATCTCGCGCGGCACCTTGAAGATGGTCTGCGTGAAGCTGCCGTTGAACTTCAGCTCATAGGGACGCGTGGTGTCGTAGAGCGCGAACTCGCCGGGATGGATCACGGTCTCGCGGCCGTCCTGCACCACGCCGCCGTCGCCGCGATTACCGAGCGCGATGAGAACAAAATCCTGGTCGGAGCGCGCGATGCGCGAGGGCGTGCGGAACACGTGCTGGCGATCGGAGCAGACGTCGGAGCACACGGCCTTGCCGAGCGTGGCCTGTGTGACCGAGCCGCGGAAGGCGCTGCCGAGATCGGACTTGCAGTCGAGCCCGACGAAGACGTCGCAGACGATGTCCTGCCAGAGGGCGAGCCGCCGGTAGCCGGGGCTGCCGTCCGTCGTGAACTGGATTGGCATCGGCAAGCCTCCCTTTCACATCCAGCAAAACCGCATGTCGGCGCAGATCCGGCC